>DASQID010000329.1:0-11381 GCA_035631775.1 Acidobacteriota bacterium | reverse complement strand
AACTTCGACTTCGTCAGCAACTGGACGTACGTCAAAGGCAACCACACCCTAAAATGGGGCGTTGATTTTCGACGAAATCGAGATGACCTGCTGCAGACACAGACCTACTCCCCTCGCGGCCTTTGGACTTTCAGCGAGGGTCCCACAGGTCTGAACGGTGATCCCAAGACCAGCCTCGGCAACTCATTCGCGGCATTCCTGCTGGACTCTCCCAACTCTTACGGACGCGACCTGCCCGGCATTTTTCCCACCTTCCGGCAGTCGCAGCTCTTCACCTATATCCAGGATAAATGGCAAGTCAGTCCCAAGCTGACCCTCGATATAGGCGTGCGGCATGAGATTTACTTTGCCCCGACACCGGCCCAACGGGCAGGATTTTCCAATTACGATCCGAACACGAACAGCCTGATTTTGTCCGGCGTAGGCGGTCACCCCGACAATCTGGGTATCAATACGCCGCTCAAAAATTTTGCCCCGCGAACCGGAATCGCCTACCGGCTTACGGAGAAGACAGTCATCCGGGCTGCCTTCGGCCTTGCCTTTGATCCCTCGTACCCAGACGACAAGTGGGCCTTCAACTACCCCGTCAAACAGAACAATGCCTTTAACGCGGCCAACTCCTACAGTGTCGCCGGCAGCATGGCGGCGGGATTTCCTGCGCCTCTTCCGGTGGCGATCCCGGACAGCGGCGTGATTCCTAATGCCCCCCAGCAAAGCTATATTGTCGTCCCGTCGGATCTCCGGCAGGGATACCTGGAAACCTGGAACATCGCCGTGCAGCGTCAACTGCCGGGCAACTTCGCTTTCGAGGCTGCTTACGTCGGCAACCACACTGTGGGAACCTTAAACGACGTAAACATCAATGCCGGCCTGGTACCGGGACTGGGGAATAAAGCGCAGCCGCTTTACGTAAAGTATGGACTCAGCGCAGGTGTAAATAGGTGGACACGCTTCAGCGTGAGATACAACGGCCTTCAGGTCAAGCTGGACCGCCGCTACAGCAACGGTCTGGGTATCACCACTGCCTATACGTTCAGCAAGGCACTTGACTATGCAACTGACAACGGCAGCCTGGGCATTCCCATAAACTTCAGCATGAATCGCGGCCGGTCCGGACAGGATCGTACCCACATGTACGTGCAGAGCTTTATCTATGACCTGCCGGTCGGCCCGGGAAAGAAGTTTCTTTCGTCCGGTGTGGCGGGGAAAATAATCGGCGGCTGGCAGTTCAACGGAGCTCTCTCCTTCTACTCCGGGACTCCAATCACCTTCAGTTACAGTTCCTCAGGTCTGAACGCACCCGGGAACAGCCAGCGGGCGAATGTCAATGGAACGCCGAAAGTCCTGGGCAACATCGGCCCCGGCCAGCAGTGGTTGGATAAGAGCGTATTCTCGATTCCGGCTACCGCCACCTTCGGCAATGCGGGAAGGAACACGTTCAGTGGCCCAGGCTACTGGAACCTCGACATGTCGCTCATCAAGAAGTTCTTCGTCACCGAGCGTTTCAGGTCCGAGTTGCGACTGGAGACGTTCAATCTCACGAATACGCCGCACTTCAACAGCCCGAGCGGGGATTTTTCATCAACCGCGTTCGGGCAAGTAAACAGCGCCTTCGGCGAGCGCCAGGTGCAGCTCGGCTTCAAGCTGTTCTTCTAACGGGTACTCATTCATCGAGAGGCCGCGAGCACGCTACCCTCGCGGCCTCGGCCTGCCGCATGACAGGTCCTGCCTGACCCCGCAGTTGAAGTCAGAGTGGTGGACTGCTTGGGCCACGCAGCCCTGCATTTATGAAGCGGACCAATGGCAAAAGCGCGACGAAGGCTTCAATCAGAAGAGGGAAGAGTCGGGGCGTTTCTGCGACGGCGGGAGGCCGCTCAAACCAGGCCACAAACTGCTTGTATCGCAAAAGATCCAGCTCCGGATGATCCGGAGGAAAACCCTTTGGAGGGCGTGTCAGCTGATCTCCCTGCAGGCCGCCGTAAATCCTCTTGAAAGTCGAGTTGCGCAATATCCTCCGGAGTTCCTCGGCATGGTGGGCGATGTGGTTCCGAATCAGCCGTAACTCGGGTGCGGGTGGCATATAGACCCCGCCGCCGACCAGCAATTCGTCAGGATCGAGGTGGAAGTACAGCCCGGCTCCGACATGTTT
This sequence comes from Acidobacteriota bacterium, assembly GCA_035631775.1. Lineage (GTDB taxonomy): Bacteria > Acidobacteriota > UBA6911 > UBA6911 > UBA6911 > DASQID01. Next base: position 9,232 of record DASQID010000329.1, on the reverse strand, counting down.
GCCGACTCCTGCGGCCGTGAAGTGCGCGGCGAGGTGGGTCTTGTAAGGAGTTTTGTCCGGACTGAAGCGCGTGTCGCGATAGATTCGAAAAATCGATCGCTTCGGATCGGTGACCATCTCGGGGGCAAAACCATGCATTGCACCGCCCAGGGCAGTCACGAGGTCCACAAGCGGCTGCTTTACCTTCTCCTCGAAATCGGTCTTGTGCGCCTGAAACCAGGGGCGGTTGTTGTTGCGCTTCAGTTGACGCAGGAACTTGACTGTTTCAGGCGGAAATCCTCGAAATGTACTCTGCATGCCCATCGGACTCTGCTATGGATGATTTCCAACGATGCCCGCTGACGCCGTCCACCGCGGGCCGTCGAACGCCCAGTTCATCTGGGAGTGTAAAACTCGAATTTGTCGATGACCCCATTGTGATTGTGATCCAGCCGCTGGAAGGCGATTTCGGAATCGAGCCACTCGTCACGGCTGATGAGGCCGTCATTATTGAAATCGAGATCTTCGAACACCTCGTTCCAATAGCGGCCGTTCATGGACATGAACTCCTCCCTGCTCAGTACGCCGTCATGATTGGCATCCATGCGGCTGAAGGATCGGTCGTTCCCGGGCCACTCGTTGCGTTGGATCACGTCATCTCTGTTTGCATCAAGCTTCTGAAAGGCCCTTTCCCGACCGTAGTTGGAATCGGTCTCCTCTTTGTTTTCCTCCTTCGCGGCAGCCGCCTGAATCTCTTCCTGGGCAAGGCGATCGTCTTTGTTTTCGTCGTGATCCCTGAAAAACCGCTCCCACTCCTCGTGTGTGATCACGCCGTCGTGATCCGCGTCGATCTGTTGAAGCAACTGGTCGGCACTGAATCCCGTCCAGTTGGCGCGACTCCGGTAGACCGGAGCGGGCGGGCGGGCCTGCGTTTGGCTCTTCTTCGACTGCGCAGGCGACAACGTGGCTGCGAATGCAAACGCCAGCAAGCTTACTGCAATCCAAACCCCTTGCGGTTTCATGGGCTGTCCTCCAATTACAGGGCCATCGTCAGTCGCCAGAACCAAACGAAAGACTAGATGGGAAAATCACCGCAATAGTCTATCTTAAACCAGTTTCGTCGCGGAAGATTTCGATCCTTTTTGCGCTCCCTAGGGTTCTCCCCAACCCGGCTGTGAAGTCATTAAGAGCCCACTGCCAGGAGCCAACAGAACGTAAAGCGGCCAAAACGAAATTTTCCAGACTTCACACTCGCAGGATCCGGTGTAATATTGGCGCATCGACCCGGATGAGGATCCGATGGGCGGAGAGTGCTTTACGGAGACTGACTCATAATGATCCTCTGTTCCTATGGTGAACGAATTGAACCAGCAGCCCGAGACATCGAATGCGGCGCAGCCGAATGATGAGGATGAGGCCACGCTCGTTAAGAGGATAGCAGCCGGCGACCCAGCCGCCCTGATGACGCTTTACGATCGGACGAACCGTCTGGTCTACAGTGTCGTGCTTCGCCTGCTCGGAGATGCCGCCGTTGCAGATGAAGTATTGCTCGACGTCTACACCGATGCCTGGAAACACGCATCCGGTCTGGATCCCAAGCAGGCGGCGTCGCTCACATGGCTAACGACAATTGCGGCGACACGGGCCATCGATCGGATTGGGACGATTCCCACCGACTCGGGGTCGCCCGATTATCTCCGCGATCTGCTCATCGCGCGCATCGAGCGCGAGGTCCAGCTGAATCCGCCCCAACCTGGCGGCCCCGGTGATGCCAAGGCGGCCCCGCGAAGACCGGTGCCGCTGCTCACCCCTCCCGAACAGGAACGCAGCCGCTTGCCCTGGCTCGCCGTGATCGGCCTCGCCATAGCAGCATTGCTCGCCTTCCTGGCCTGGAGGCAGGCCGATCAGTCGGCAAAACAGTTGAACGACCAGCTGTCGGGAGCTCAGGCCGACGCAACCAATCTGCGCACCCTGGTCGATGTGCAGCGTGCGCGCAATCGCGAATTCGAGCAGATCGACGCAGCCATCAGCAGCCGGGACACGAAGGTAATCCACCTTCAAGGTCAGCAGGATGCTCCATCCGCTTCCGTTGTGATCTTCTGGGAAACTCAGAAGAAGCGCTGCCTGATCGATGGACATCTTCCCCCCGCGCCCGACGGCAAGGTTTACCAGCTTTGGTTCGTGCTGCCGAGGGAAAGCATCAGCGCAGGCGTGATTCATACCGATCCTCTTGGACACATCCTCAAGACTATCGATATCGCCCAGGACATCAGCAGGATCTCCGCAGCTGCGATTACGCTCGAGCCGAACGGCGGATCCCGACAGCCCACGCCACCCATTTTCGCCATGGGCAAGGTCAACCAATAGGGATAGAAACGGCAGCCCGACCTCCGCGGGCGAGGGCGCGTCTGCCGGTCGCACTGAAAGAATCGGAGGCAATCATGGACATTGAGGGGAGACTGTCTCGACGCGAGGTCATGAAAGCCGCGACGACGGGAGTGGCCGCCGCGTCCCTCCTGCAATTAACAGGGCCGGCATGGTCCCAGACTGCTTCGACGGGCCGATTGAAACAGTCGGTCGCGCGCTGGTGCTACGGCAAGATGACGGTGGATGATCTGGCCCGCGCCGCCGCCGAAATGGGAATCCGCGGCATGGACCTCGTGGATATCGGGGATTGGCCGGTACTGAAGAAGCACGGCCTCGTATGCGCAATCGCAAACGGCGGAGGAAGCATTCCCGAAGGATTAAATCGCAAACAAAACCACGACAAGCTCGAGCAGCAATACCGCGAAATCATCCCCAAGGTTGCGGCGGCGGGCTTCCCAAACGTGATTGCCTTTTCGGGCAACCGGAGGGGGCTGTCGGATCAGGATGGGATCGAGAACTGCATCATCGGGCTCAACCGTGTCAAAACTATCGCGGAAGAAAACGAGGTCACCATTTGCCTGGAACTGCTCAACAGCAAGGTTGATCACAAGGATTATCAGTGCGATCACACGGAATGGGGAGCGGAGGTGGTAAAAAAGGTAAGTTCCCCCCGCGTGAAGCTGCTTTACGACATCTACCACATGCAAATCATGGAAGGCGACATCATCCGCACCATCCGCCAGAATGCCCAGTGGATCGGACATTATCATACGGGCGGAGTGCCGGGACGGCATGAGCTCGATGAGACACAGGAACTGAACTGGAACGCGATCGCAAGAGCGATCGCCGACACAGGATACACGGGTTATTTCGCGCACGAATTCGTGCCTGTGAGGGATCCCCTGACCTCGCTGCGCGAAGCCGTTCGCCTCTGCACAGTGTAGCAGGCAGAATGCAGCAGGCAGAAAGAGGACGCCAGGATTTATACAATGTTGACTTTGGAGCTTCTTGGCTGCATTGGCCACCTGGCAGTGAGCTTTCACAAAACCCACAGGCAAAAAGCCGAGAATGCCAAGGAACGCAATTGATGGCTGCCATCTGCGGCTGCATTTTGCCTATTGCCTGCTGCCCGCTGCTCTTAATCCGGCAAGATCCATTGCACGTCGAGCCTCCTCGTTCTTCATGAAGGTTCTCCATACAAATCGCGATCGGACATTCTCTGCCATGAGGAGTGTGATGCCGACGTCGATCCCGATGACATCGGGATCCACCCATCCGGTCTGCGGATTGAAAGCATCGACGAATCCGTAACGCTTCCAGATCCGGTCTCCGAAACGGTCGCGCATCGAGCGCAGAGTGTGGATGGTCTCCCGCGGCAGAAATGCGATCGAGCCGCCGGCGGCTGCGGGAACGACCGTTCCATCCAATGGGCCAAGTGCCGGCGGCCCGCCCCAGGCCACGTATCCCTTGGCAGAGTCGGACGACGTGACTCCCCACAGGTCAGCGCTGAAAGAGGGGAATCGATCATGCAGGCTGATGCAAAACAAACGATGCGCGCGGGTTGCCAGAATCGAGTTCTGAAAGTAGTCCTCGTATTTGTCGCTGCGTCCCTGAAAATCGAACCAGCCGTGCGGGTATTGATGAGTGAACAGCGGCGTTCCCTGGTGGATATAGCGCAGCCCGCCATACTCAAAAAGCGGTCGTTTGAAAGAACTCCAGGCAGACGGCGGTAGAGGGTGTGCCGGAGAGCCGATCGCGAGCAGATATAGCATTACTGCTTCGTTGTAGCCGTCCCAGCGGCTCTTGAGAAAACCGCTTTCAGGCTTCCATCCCATCGTGAGAGTCGCGCCGCTGTTTGCCATCCAGGGCCAGTCGATGCGCTCGTCTATCTGCCGGGCAAGATGCCGGATATCGGAATCGTCAAAATACTGACGACAAGTCAAGACGCCACACAGCAGGATCGCCGTGTCAATCGAGGAAAGTTCGCAGTTCCAAGCCCGTTCTCCCGTGTGCACATTGTTGAAATGATAGTAGAAGCCATGAACTGCGGGCAGGCGCCTGGCCAGAAACCAAAGGGCCTTTTTGGCACGGGCCAATGCCGGATTGTGGGCGATGTACCCCCGCTGGTCCGCTATGCACAAGGCCGTCAAACCGAACCCTCCGGCAGCGATGCTGCCGACTGCGCGATTATCGCTGCCGTCGGCGAGAGATCTGTCCTTGACAAGCCCCGTGTCCTGATCCGCCTGTTCCCAGAAGTAGAGCACGCCTGCCCGTTCCAGGTCGTCGAGCAACTTCTCATCCGCCCTGGGCATTCCGGGTTCCCCCGCCGGCGCCGTGGCCAGAGCGGCCCCCAGCACAAACGATGCTGCACTTCTCCACATGCCATTAAATCTGCCACACATTCACCGGACTGCACCAGGCATTACCGGAAACTCGTCTCATACTACAAACCTCCAAATCCTTACACTTCGACAAGGATACACACCGCCCTTGGCGCCTTTGCGTCTTAGGGCTAGCGCAAGAATAAATTCACATTTTGGCGCGAGCACCGTCGCGCCTGCGGCGCTCCTGGGGCGGCAGATGCGAGGCGCCGCGACGCAGGCGATATCGGTGTATATCGTCGAGGAGCGGCAACGAAGCAGATGCCCGTCCGCCGCCGCGCCCTTTCAGGCTGCGGCCCGCAGGGGCCAGCAGCAAAATGTGAAGTTATTCTTGCGCCAGCCCTAAGCGGTGGCTTTTTATAGGGCCACCGCAAAGGCGCAAAGACGCGAAGGAACGCGGGACCCCAGGTTGGTTGCGGCTATGCTGACCTGTGTAATTCGTACTATTCGTGGCAGGTTCTTTGTTATTCTTTACAACTTCGGAGGTTGGAATGCCTGTATATGATCCGCATGCCATCGAGTCAAAGTGGCAGGAGTTCTGGGAGAAAAATAGAACCTTCAAAGCGCGGGAAGACCCGGGCAAGCAAAAGCTGTATATCCTCGATATGTTCCCCTATCCCTCGGGTGAAGGATTGCACGTAGGCCATCCGGAGGGCTACAGCGCGACAGACATGTACTGCAGGTTTCAGCGGATGCGGGGGAACAACGTGTTGCACCCCATGGGCTATGATGCCTTTGGCCTGCCCGCGGAGCAGTATGCGATCCAGACAGGCACACACCCCCGCGTCACGACCGAGCGCAACGTCGCAACCATACGCCGGCAGATCAAAGCTCTGGGATTCAGCTACGATTGGGACCGGGAGATCGCCACAACCGACGTGGACTACATGAAGTGGACCCAGTGGATTTTCCTCAAGCTCTTCGACACGTGGTATGACCCGGAACTCGAGTGGACTCATCCCGATAGGAAAAAACGGCACGGAAAGGGACGGCCGATCTCTGAACTCCCGATTCCGGAAAACATCCGTAAGCTGGGGGAAGAGGCGATCCGCCGCTATCAGGACTCCTTCCGCCTCGCCTATCAGGCAGAATCTCCGGTGAACTGGTGCGCCGCGCTTGGCACCGTTCTTGCAGACGAGGAGGTCATCGACGGCCGGTCGGAGCGCGGGGACCATCCCGTCCAGCGCATTCCTCTGCGCCAATGGATGCTGCGCATCACCGCATATGCAGATCGTCTGGTTGAGGACTTGAACGATCTCGACTGGCCGGAGTCCATCAAGGAGAGTCAACGCAACTGGGTTGGGAGGAGCGAGGGCGCGGAGGTAGATTTCTTCGTCGGCGAACCCGGCGCTGACTTTTCGCGGTGGCTGGATTCCCGCGCGCAAGGTGGATTTCACGAATCCCCCCCCTCTGATGTGATTCGTGTTTACACGACCCGTCCCGACACGCTCTTCGGCGCCACCTACATGGTTCTCGCCCCCGAACATCCGCTGGTGGACGTGGTCACGACGCCCGGCGAGCGTGACGCGGTCGATGCTTATCGGCGGCGCGTCGCAACCATGAGCGAGGAGGATCGTATCGCCGGGCGGGGGGAGAAAAGCGGCGTCTTTACGGGTGGCTATGCGACAAATCCTGCGACTCGCGAACGGGTCCCGATCTGGATCGCCGACTACGTCCTCATCAGCTACGGAACCGGCGCCATTATGGCTGTGCCGGGCCACGACCAGAGAGATCTCGAGTTCGCCATCAAGTTCTCCCTCCCTGTGCGCGCAGTAGTTCTGCCCCCCGAGGAATGGCTGAACAGGATGAAGACGAGCGGGAACGATTACACCAGGAGAATAGCGGAGCTGACTGAGGCATTTGTGGACGACGGGCATGGGATACAGTCGGCCAATCCCGAGGTCGCCCTGAACGGCCTCCCCACGCCGGAGGCAAAGAGGATAATCACCGCCTGGCTGGTTCGGTCCGGAATTGGCCGTGCAGCCGTCAAATACAAGCTCAGGGATTGGCTTTTCAGCCGGCAGCGTTACTGGGGCGAACCGATTCCCATCCTGCACGAAATCGGCGCGGATGGAAACCCATCGGGCCTGATTCGTGCCCTTCCGGAGGAAGAGCTTCCGGTGGTATTGCCTGAACTCGAGGATTTCCAGCCCACCGGACGTCCGGAAGGGCCATTGGAGAAGGCAACTTCATGGATCAGAGTTCGGAGGAATGGGAAGGAATACCTGCGCGAAACGAACACGATGCCGCAGTGGGCCGGCTCATGTTGGTACTACCTGCGCTTCTGCGATCCGAGAAACGACGAAAGAGCCTGGTCTCCCGAGAAAGAACGTTACTGGATGCCGGTCGATCTCTACGTCGGGGGGGCCGAGCATGCCGTCCTGCACCTGCTTTACTCCAGATTCTGGCACAAGGTGCTATTCGACAGAGGCTATGTCTCGACCATGGAGCCGTTCCAGCGACTGATAAATCAGGGAATGATCCTCTCCGTCACATACCGGACCACGCAAGGGAAGGTTGTGCCGTACACAAAGATTCATTTCGGCGAAGGCAAAGCCGCACACGAGGAGACCGGCGAGGAACTCTTGGGCGAGACTGAGAAGATGTCCAAGTCCAGGGGCAATGTGATCCCGGTCGATGTGCCGCTTCGGCAATACGGGGCGGACATTACGCGGCTTTATGAGATGTTCATGGGCCCGCTCGAGGCCACGAAGCCCTGGAGCATGCAGGGAGTGGAAGGAATCAGCCGATTCCTCAAAAAGACCTGGCGCCTGATTGTCGACGAGGCCGAAGACGATGTGCGGCTCAACCCGAAAATCGTGCTGGACGAAGAGTCGGAAGGTCAGCCCACGTTGGAGCAGCTGCGGGTACTACATAAGACCATCCAGGCGGTGACGCACGACGTGGAAGGCCTGCACTTCAACACCGCAATCAGCAGGCTCATGGAATTCGTCAATTACTTCACAGGGCAGGAGGTGCGTCCCCGATCCTGCATGGCGACTTTTGTGCTCCTTCTGGCTCCACTCGCCCCGCACATTGCCGAAGAACTTTGGCAGGTGCTGGGAAACAAAGAGTCACTTGCTTACGCGGCATGGCCGGAATACGACGAGACGTTCACGCGTGAAGATACAATCGAGATGCCGATCCAGATCAACGGAAGGCTCCGGGGACGCATCATCGTACCAAGTGCGGCGGACGAGAAAGACCTGCAGAGGGCAGCACGCTCCGACCCGAAGGTGCACAAGTACCTTGACGGCAAGACGGTCCAAAAAGTCATCGTGGTGCCTAAGAAGCTGATCAACATCGTGGTGGGTTAAGGATCTGTCAATGAATAATGATTACACTTTGCAGCTGGCCCGAAGGCGTGCGAGCTTCGATGACCTGTCTCCGAAATACAAACCTTCAAATCCTTGCCACTTCGACGAGGATACAAGACCTGTCTTGGCGCCTTTGCGTCTTCGTGGCGGCTTTTTAAAAGGCCGCCGACAAGGCGCGAAGACGCGAAGGAACGCCAAAACCGTGTTTTTCGCACCTTTTTGAAGAAGGGGGATGTGACCATGAAGCTGTATTCAGGTGGCCTCGTGCTCTGCGCCGGTCTGATTGCCGCGGCCTTGGCAGGCTGTTCCGGGAAGGACGAAGGATCCCAGGCCAGCGGCACTCTGAAGCCCGACGCGGCCCATAGCCCATCAGGTGCAGCAGCCGGGCCTGCCAGTGGGAGCCTCAAGTTTACCGCGCCGGCGGGCTGGGTATCCGAGCAACCCAGTTCTTCAATGCGCAAGGCGCAATATCGTCTGCCGCGCGCACAGGGAGATTCGGAGGACGCCGAGATGGTCGTCTTCTATTTCCAGGGCGGAGGAGGAGGGGTGCAGGCCAACATCGATCGGTGGATCGGCCAGTTCAGCAAGCCGGACGGCAGCCCGGCCAACGACATCGCGAAAGTGACCAAAAAGGTGGTTCATGACGTTCCGGTAACGATGGTGGACGTCAATGGAATTTACAGCGGTGCGATGGGACCCATGGGATCCAGTTCGCCGGCCAAGAGCAACTACCGAATGCTCGCGGCTGTGGCAGAAGCGAGTGATGGCCCTTGGTTTTTCAAGCTCACGGGGCCGGAGAAAACAGTGACCCATTGGGAGTCAAGCTTCGCATCCTTCGTGGACAGTTTTCAGCAATAGACTCACGCACTACAAACCTTCAAATCCATGCCATTTCGGCATGGATACGGCACTGTCTTGGCGCCTTTGCGTCTTAGCGATGGCTTTTATATAAAGCCACCGCTAAGGGCTCGCGCAAGAATTACTTGGTATTTTGCTGCAGGCCTCCAGGCCCGCTGGCGAGGCGCGAGCGACGAGCTATACCCGGGGGGTATGTGAGGAGCGAGCAACAAAGCCAGCGGGCCTGCGGGCCGCAGCCTGAAAGGGCGCGGCGGCGGGCGGGCATCTGCTTCGTTGCCGCTCCTCGACGATATACACCGATATCGCCTGCGTCGCGGCGCCTCGCATCTG
>DASQID010000328.1:0-1964 GCA_035631775.1 Acidobacteriota bacterium | reverse complement strand
AAGTTTCATTTGCCCCATGGTGGCGTACGTTTTATCCAATCCCAGCAGGCTTAGGTATGGCGTCTGCTCCATTTCATAGCGCAATGCAGTGTTTAAAGCACCGTCGAAAACAGGGTCGCCGGTTCGGTTGTCGGCGTCTGCCAGCACGATTGTGTCGGTGGGAGCGAGAGTGATGCGATGGCGATAAACTTCGTAGCGCCAGACACTGAGCGCGCCAACCGCGAGCAGCGCGCCCGCCGCGAACGCCCGCCGCATCCGCCGCCTTGTTGGATGGGCCTCCCGCGTGATTCGCGCGAGCTCATCCTTCATTGCGGTCGCTGATTGGTAACCCCGATCGCGATCCTTCTCGAGCGCCTTCGCCAGCACGAGATCGAGGCTGCGCGGCAGGACCGGATTGCAGGCTCTGGCCGGAGCGGGAGGCTGATGCAGGATGGCCTCGTGAACATCCACACGCGTTTGCCCTGTAAATGCCCGCTGTCCGCAGGCCATCTCATAAACCACTAATCCGAATGAGAACAGGTCACTTCGTGTATCGAGTTCCTCATGCCGTACCTGCTCGGGCGACATGTATCCTGCAGTCCCCGCGGCAGTACCTGTGCGGGTGAGGGCCTTCGTCAGACTTTCGGTCGAAGTTTTGGGTACAGTAGTGCTCGCTGCTTCCGCTCTCTCCAAAGCCGCATCACTGCCGGCCAACTTCGCCAATCCGAAGTCCAGTATTTTTACCGTGCCGGACTTGCACAGGAAGATGTTGGCCGGCTTGATGTCACGGTGAATGATTCCTTTGTCATGCGCGGCCTGCAAGCCATCGCAAATTTGGGCCGAAATCTCTAACAGTTCACGGAGTGGCAGCAGCTTTTGCTTCCAGGCAGACAAGCGATCACGCAGGTTCTCTCCTTGAAGAAACTCCATGGCAATGAAAGGCTGTCCCTCATGCTCTTCAATTTCGTAGATTGTGCAGATGTTGGGATGGTTCAAGGCCGACGCGGTTTGGGCTTCACGCTCAAAACGCTTGAGCGCAACCGCATCTCCGGCGAACTCTCCTGGCAAAAACTTCAACGCTACCAGCCGGCCCAGCTTGAGATCCTCTGCCTTATACACCATCCCCATGCCGCCGGCCCCAATGACATCGAGTACGCGGTAATGCGAAACCTTCTTCCCAGTAAGCGAGCTTGATTGAAGGGGCGCCTTCGCAGTCACCTCTCCGGGTGCGATTCCCGGCGCTGACTCCAGATACTGTATCGGGAGCATCACACGATAGCCACGCCGTGCCAAGGTCTCGATGTACCGAGGATTATCGGCGGAATCCCCCAGGACGCGGCGTAGGGTCTTGATCGTTGCATTGATGCTGTGGTCGAAATCCACGACTGTATCGTTCGGCCACAGCCTGCTCTTGATTTCCTCGCGGGTGACAATCTTGCCCTCACGTTCAAGGAGCATCCGCAAAACCTGAAACACTTGTTCTCTGAGGAGAACCTTATTGGTAGGATCGGGCGCCTCAATGGATCGTAGTTCGCCAGTGCTGAGGTCGAGCTCAAAGGCTCCGAACAGAACGCGTCCTGAGGGAAGGGTATGCATGAGTAGGAAACTGTACCAACGCGACTCGAAAATGTGAAATAAAGCTGAGTGCAGCATCAAAGTTGCTCGGCACATCTCTTGAAGAATCCATAACTTCCTGGCTTCACTCCTATTTCACCGCAAAATCACCGCAGTGCCATTTACACCCCTTTGCGGCTACGGTAAACGGACAATATGGGCGTGGCGGGGATTTTACGAGTCAGCCAGGCTGCTGGAATCCCGGATAAGACAAGGGGCTCGGATTTATGGCGACATCAGCGGTAGCTTTCCCGGATGAGCACCCCGACACTCTCGTTAGATTCGTTGGGAGAGGGACGAATGTCGCTGAAGAAGAGCAATTAAGGAACGAACTCCGACGTCGAGAGTCATATCTCGCCGAAGCACAAAGG
>DASQID010000327.1:0-3880 GCA_035631775.1 Acidobacteriota bacterium | reverse complement strand
CTCCACCCACCTCCTGCCAGGCCTTGAGGAATGTTTTGAATCCTATCTGGCCGAGTGCAATCACAACCCGCATTGACTCCAACATCCGCAATTCCTGAGTCAGATATACCCTGCAATTCTCCATCTCATCGGGAAGCGGCTTGTTTTGGGGCGGGGCACAGCGCACTGCGGCGGTAATCATGCAGTTCAGCAGATGCAGGCCGTCACCCCTGTGAGTGGAAGACGACTGGTTTGCGAAGCCAGACAGGTACAAGGCTTCAAAGAGCCAGTCTCCACTGCTGTCGCCGGTGAACATGCGACCGGTCCGGTTTCCGCCATGGGCCGCAGGAGCAAGCCCGACGATTACGAGGGAGGCATCCGAACCACCGAAAGCCGGCAGAGGACGTCCCCAGTATTCCTCACTCTGAAATCTGCGGACTTTTTCGCGGGACACCCGCTCGCGCCACTCGACCAGTCGTGGGCATCTCCTGCATCTCTGGATGGAATCCTGCAGGTTTGTAAACTCGATTTCCCTTCCGTGCAAACTCTCACCTCTGATTTCCTAAACGGTAGCAGCAACAGGCGTCACCGGTGTATGATGGTAGCAATTTAGCACGACTCTCGGGGGGAGGTGAATGGGCCGCCACCAGCCTGATCTCCGCCGACCGCGGGCTCGGCTTCTCTGCTGCGTCCACCCTCACCCGAAAAGGGGGGTGATATGAAAGAAAGCAAGCTAAGGATCGATTTTCGAACGTTCTTTATACTTATGCTCGTCGGTGCCATTCCAATGGTCGTCGGAACCTGGTGGTTGTTTAACAGCTATCAGGATGCATATCAGGAATTGGCGGGGCTTCACTTGAGCGACACGGCGGAAACCGCCTTCAGCATGGTGAGTTCCTACCTTCAGGATCAAATCATCGCCGTCGCAGGGCTTACCGAGATTCCGAGCCTCCGTGACCAGGTAACCATCGGAAATCAGGATCTCAAACGTAACCTCGATGAGGTGAGGAAGTCCATCCCCAGGATTGGGGCTGCCTGGCCCAAACTGGACCGCGAATCCCCGGAGGTCAAGGCGATCCTGGAAAATGCCGGATCAAAGTTTCTCCGTCGTTACACGCAGGTCAACAAAAGCTACCGGGAGATCGTTGTCACAGATTTTCTAGGGCGGCTGGTCGCCACTTCCAGCAGGAGCGTTCCATATTATCGGGCTCAAGATGAGTGGTGGAAGGAGACCTATGGGGATGGGCAACGGGGATCAGTATACATCGGAGACGTGCACTATGATGCCGGGGCGCACTCGTATTTGATGGACCTTGCTCAGCCCTTCGTGGAGACCGACGGCGGGGTTATCGGCGTCATTAAGGTAGTGCTGGATACGCAGGATATTAATAGTCTTCTCGGGTCTATCCAGGGAGGCTCCGACACAAGTATCTCACTCATTCACGCAAAGGGGGACGTCATTTCCGCCCCGGGGTACAGCGTTCTCCAGCAAACCACCTACCCAGCCACCCTGGAAATCCTCAATTCGAGGGAGAAAAACCGGAGGTTCTTCATCTCGACTGCCCTTCCCGGAAGTATTGTGGGTTTGACTCAGAGAAGCTTTCCCCAAATGTATCCGCACCTTAATTGGATTGTCTTCAGCACGGCGAAAACGAAAGACTTGTTGGGTCCATTGCCCGAATTGCGCATGTATTTGCTCGCATTGCTCCTCAGTGTCTTTCTGCTGGTCCTTATCGCAACCATCATGCTCTCGCGCGTTGAGTCAAAGCCCGTTATCGAGGAGGATCCTCACCTGGAGCGGCTATAAGGTTCTTTCGAATCAATTCTCCTGCTTTCAGATGTGGCGTCTTGGCGGTGGCTTTTGGAAAACCCACTGCCGGGGCGCCGGGTATCAATGGACTGCGAATCACGCACTGGTCGCGGCCAGGCTGTACCAACTCAGCCCTTTGCCTTCTGGAGATCCATGGAACTTGCCAACGACGATAATCTCACGATTTCCCGCATAGCGCCGCAGTTGCGCACACGCCGAATATCGCCGGTTGAACTGGTGCGATCGGTTATCGAAAGGATCTCCCGAGCGCAACCCGCATTGAATGCTTTCATCACCGTCACAGCGGAAACAGCGCTCGAGCAAGCGAGGCTTGCGGAGAAGGAGATATGCAAAGGCGAGTATCGCGGTCCCCTGCACGGCATCCCGATCAGTCTCAAGGATCTGTTTTGCACGCGTGGCATACCCACAACCGCCGGTTCCAAGATCCTCCGACGCTTCGTGCCCGGCGCGAATGCACCCATAGTCGACCGATTGCTACATGCCGGGGCAATCCTGACGGGCAAGACGGGCCTGCATGAGTTTGCCTTCGGTGCAACAAATGTAAATCCGCATTACGGGCCAGTTCACAATCCTTGGGACTTGAGCCGAATCTCAGGTGGATCAAGCGGCGGTAGCGCGGTGTCAGTCGTCGCTGCACTCTCCCTTGCCTCTTTGGGTACCGATACCGGCGGATCGATTCGAATTCCGGCCGCGGCCTGCGGCTGCGTCGGGCTGAAGCCTTCTTACGGCCTCTTGTCTGCCGAGGGCGTGATACCGCTGTCGGGCAGCCTCGATCACGTGGGACCCCTGTGCCGGTGCGTCGAGGATGCCGCAATCGTGATGAGGGCACTCATCAATCCCCAGTCCGACGTGAAGACACTGACTGGTTATGGGCCCCGGTTCCTCCGTCAGGGTGTGAAGGGAATGAGAATAGGCATCCCAAGGCAGTACTTTTTCGAGCGGCTGCAGCCAGACGTCCGCCGTCGCGTCTTCGAGGCCATTTCGTGTCTTGAGGATCTCGGAGCGAAAATATCAAAAGTGAACCTGGAGGGGATGAGCGAAACCGCCGAGTTGGCTGCGGACATTACGGTGGGGGAAGCCCTGGCCTATCACTGGAATTGGTTCCAGAAGAGACCGGGCGACTACGGTGCAGACATCCGGAGCCGGCTCGAAGACAACAAGGATCAACGTACCGTCGTCTACCTCAAAGCGCAGTCGAGGCGGCAGGCCTATCGCGAGAGGTTGGTGCAGGCCATGTCGACTGTCGATGTGATGGCCATGCCAACCCTGCCCGTCACTGCCTCGGGTATTGGGGAAGACGAAGTCATTATCAGCAGAAACCGCGAGAACGTTCGGCTGGCGCTGCTGCGGTTGACACGTCCAGCGAATCTTTCGGGTCACCCGGCGATCTCGCTGCCCTGTGGATTCTCCGCCCAGGGTCTACCCATCGGGCTGCAGCTGATGGGACGGCACAACGACGAGGGCACCGTCCTGCGTGCGGCTTTCTCTTATGAGGAAGCCACGACGTGGCATAAGTGCTTCCCCCCTGATCCGGGCGAGCCCGGCGATGGAGAAGCGGACTGAGAACCACCCAGCGGACGGCCCACTCAATTCTTAGCAGAGGCGCGAAGACTCCTGCCGATGCTCTCGACTTCGGCCAGGACGCGAAGTGTATTTTCGCCCAGGATCTTTCGAACGTCAGATTCGCTGTAGCCCTTCCGGAGTAGAGCCTCCGTTATCTTCGGCAACTTGCTCACGTCCTCGAGTCCCTCGGGCATGGTCGCCCCGTCGAAATCCGAACCCAGCCCTACGTGATCGGCCCCGACCAACTTCACCGCGTGATCGATGTGGTCGATAATGCGTTCCCAGCTCACATTCGGCATGGGTCCGAGTTTCCGCCCGACCTCCTCGCGGGCCAGCCTGTAGCTGTCCTCGCCGGGATGTTTTCTGGCGAGTTCATCGATCAGAGGCTCCGATTTTCTGAAATACGCGGCGGCATCGTTGTCGAGAAACTCAATGTGATAGTTAATCTGGATCACGCCCCCCTTGGCGGCCAGGGCCTTGATCATCTCATCGGTCATGTTGCGCGGG
>DASQID010000326.1:0-11163 GCA_035631775.1 Acidobacteriota bacterium | reverse complement strand
CTGCACTGATTTCAGGTTCGCCGTTCGCAGTTTGCTGTTCGCAGTGGTTTGCAGTCTGCCGGCGATCAGTGCCCTCTGCGAACTGCGAACCGCGAACTGTGAACTTTGATCTTGCTGAATGCATTTTCTCGCCTAAGGAATCCTTGCCAGGAGGACTTGTGGCAGATTTTCCAGATAAACTCCACACACAAGTCCGCCGATAGCTGAGATGAGTTCCATAGGGGCTGGAAGAAAGAAATGCAGGCGAGAATAGGGGTTATTGTTGCCGGGATCATCGTGCTCGTGGCATCTCTCTCTGCGGCCATCGACGGGCCGTTGTCGGGCGAAGTCAGGGAGTCGAATTGGGGGATTTCGAGCTGGGCGGTCATCAGGCGAGGGCAGGCAGGGGTTATACACGCAGGCGGGGGAGACGAGCTTCGAATTTACCTGCTCAGCTCTTCCCCTGGTGTCACTGTGCAAAGTCGCGTTCGCAGTTTCACCCCTTCATTCTCCGGCGATTATTACCTTGTCTCGAGTTACGACTCCGGACCCCAAAACCTGCTTGGAGGTTATTTCAATTCCTTCTCATTGTCCCCATCTGCCGCGGGCGCGACTATCAAGCGCTGGGATGATGGCCGGCGCGCACTGACCCTGGATTTCCTGAAGGCTGGGACAGGATTCAGCGGCATGTGGGTACATCTATTCGATCTCAAAAAACCTGCGGCTGAACGAGTCTACTTTGATTCAACTCCGTTTTCACACCTCGCATTCTGGGTGCGCGGCGGTCGGGGCGACGAACGAATCCTCCTGAAGGCTTCCGATGCTGCGTGGGAGCGAAAAGAGGATGCCCTGCCGATTGGCGAAGTCGCCGATTTTCTCCCCGGACACAAGATCGAAAGCGGCTGGCAAGCCGCAGTAGTACCCATGAAAAGACTTCCTCCGGCATTGGATCGCAGACAGCTTGCCGGGCTGGTCTTTGAGATTGCAGGCACCGGTCAAGGATGCATTGCAATCAAAGATCTTGCTTTCAGCAAAGCATCCCAGGCTCCGCCTTTGTCGCCTCCGACGGCTCCCCCCAGTGGAGAGGTTCATGTCGAAAGGGCATTGTGGGTGTGGAACACGCGTGACATCCTTGCCAGCCCGGATCAGCAGCGCGATCTGGTGGCCTTTTGCAGAGAGATGAGGATTACTCATCTATATTTGCAGCTCCCAAACGAGGCGCGAAATCTCGGAGCCTCCGGCGAAATCCGGCTGGAGGAAGGCGTATGGAAGCCCTTTTTGCAACTGCTCAACTCGAACGGCATTCATCCTCACGCTCTAGACGGATCCAAGGACTACGCGCTGCCTGATTGGCACGCCCGGGTTCTGCTCACGCTGGACAATGTCCTCCGGTTTAACCGCTCGGCCGGACCCAATCAGAGATTCTGGGGAATCCATTACGACATCGAGCCCTACCTGCTGGAGGGATTTCTCGGACCGAGGCGACAGGCGATTCTGAAAGGCTACCTGCAACTGCTGCAGGCCATCGCAACGAAGGCGCACTCAGGCGGGCTGAAGTTCAGCGTCGATGTTCCATTCTGGTATGACGCCCTCGACGAAGTCACCGGCAAGCCCTTCCGGATAGAGTTCGGCGGCCTGAGCAAACTGCCCAGCGAACACGTAATAGACCTCGCCGATCAGGTAAGCCTGATGGATTACCGTACCTCCGCCTATGGCGCCGACGGGGTGATCGCTCAGGCACAGGACGAACTGGCCTATGCGACGCAGAAAGGCAAGCAGGTGTTTGTCGGGCTCGAAACCACTTCCCTGCCGGACGAAGATCTTCTTGACTTTGAGGGGGAGCCTGTTCGAAGCATGCCGAAGGATCCGCCGGCCGGCTACAGCATCCTCATAGCTCCTGGAGGGCAAACAACTGTTGCTTACCTGGTTTCCCGGGCCCAGTGGGATGGGGTCCGGAGACTGTTACTGGATGGCGGGCGAAACCCAGAGTCGGTGTTCTGGTGGCCAGTGAGGAAGATCACGCATGTACCAAGCCACAAGCTCACCTTCAAAAGCCTAGGAGTCGCTCACCTGAATCAAACCCTCGACGAAGCACTGCAGGAGTTGCCCCGCTACCGTTCCTTTGCAGGTTTTGCAATTCATGACTATCCAGGATATCGCAAGCTTCTGGGCTCGAAGCCGTAAGTCCAATTAATTCAACTGTCCGAACCTGCCGATAAGGTAATTCTAGAAACGACAACCGCCTGTATTTTTGTGGGAGCTGGGACAGCAGGCGCTGCCAGAGCGGCAAGGTGCGACCATGTTGTGGCGTAAGTGCTTTGTAGATAAGACGTTGGCGGATAAGAAGTTACTAAGGCGAGCATCCACCCTGCTGATAGCCCCCGTCACTCTCCTGCTATTCATCACCGCGACTGCGCCGATGTTCTCTCAGGAAGCAGACTGGGCTGTACGCGTCCGTGCCCTCATCGGAAACAACCGCCTCGATCAGGCAATGAGCCTCATTAATGAGTGGATCAACGCTTATCCGCGGGATCTCGACGCCCGTGCCTGGCATGCGCGTGTGCAGGCGTGGACGAACCACTGGACCGAGGCAGAGGCGGAATATCGCGACATACTCCTTCAAACGCCCAACGACGTGGACGTAATGACAGGGTTGTCGGACGTGCTTGCATGGCAGAAGCGATTCAGGGAAGCCCTTGCCGTGCTGGAGCACGCCTGCAATCTCGCCCCGGAGCGCAGCGACTGTCGCCTCCGGCTCGCCCGCGTCCAGCAGCAACTGGGCCAAACGCGGGAAGCCAGGAATAGCTATCGGGAGATCCTGGCACGTGATAGCAGGTCTCGCGACGCCAGGGCAGGACTAGCCCAGTTGCGGGAAGACGGCAAACACGAACTGAGGTTCGGCTTTGAGGCGGACCTGCTCAATTACGCGTCAAACGCGAGCACCCTGACTACATCGCTGCATTCACGCTGGAGCCGGCGCTGGAGTTCGTATGCGGCAGTTTCCCAGTATCGACGCTTCGATGAAAATGCGACCCGCTTCGATGCAGACGCCACTCTGCAGCTCGCCTCCAAAAACGCCTTTACAGTCGGAGGCTCCGCTGCACGGGATGCGGGCGTAATTCCAAAGTCGGAGGCTCGCTTCGAGTATGACAAGGGCATCGACGTATCTTCGAGCGGTCCGATCCGCGGGCTCGAATTGCTCTACCAGCAGCGATGGGTTTGGTACCAGGGCGCACACCTGCTTGTCCTGTCACCCGGAGCCATTCTCTATTTTCCCAACGACTGGAATTGGCTTGTGAGGCTCTGCACGACTCGCAGCCATTTCAGCGGCGCAGGAAGTAACTGGAAGCAGGGTGGCTGGACACGCCTGACTTTTCCTCTGACTCGGAAAGTGTCAGGACAGGTACTTTTCGCTGCCGGTACGGAAAATTTCGGCGTGGTTGACCAGATTCGGGAGTTCTCGGCACGCGCTTGGGGAGGGGGCCTCAAAATCCGCGTGGCTTCGGGCCAGGAAGTACTCGGGTACGGACAGTACCAGAGCCGATCGAGAGGGCAGTCAGAGGCGAGTATCGGAGTCAGCTATGCATTTCGTTTTTAATGGATCATGGCTGCATTACCCGGCTCAGGCGTCTCTACTCGCTGTTCCGGCCACTTTGTTCGGCATTGTTATCCTTCTCGCTTCCATTCTCTTGAGGCGAGTGATCCGGAACCGTTTCCTACGACACAGGGATCTGAGAACGCTGCGGATCCGACGAGACTGGGACCGGATCATCAGTCGGGAAATCCCCCCTGAAACCTGGTTGTTCCATCCAATCGACGGACAAGTCGTGGAGGAAATACTCCTGGATCAGATGGATGTTGCAGGTGCCGCAGAACTCATCCCGTTGAGGCAGTTCGCCCGGAACAGCGGTCTGCTGGACCGGCGCGTCAGGGACGTCCGTCATTCCAAGGGGTGGCGGCGCCGGCACGCCCTGCTGGCACTGGGCCGCATGCGAATCCCGGAAGGAGTGCCGGCCATCGTCGAAGTGCTCAGTGATCGAAACATGGCGACTGTCGTGGATGCGGTTCGCGGCTTGGGAAAGATCGGCACGCCTCAGGCCGCTGAGCCGATTCTGGAACTGCTCGAGTCGGGCGATCTCTCGTGCCCCCAGCAGACCCTGCAGATTGCCTTGGCAAACTGCTTTCGCGGCCATGCTTCGAAGCTGCTGAAGAGGATCCCGGAATGTAGTGACGCCTGCCGCCCGCTGCTGGCGCGAGTGCTGGCTGAGGTCGCCAATGATGAGACGACCGGCGATCTCTCGGTGCTGGCTTCTGATCCACTGGCGGAGGTCCGCGCCTGTGCCGCACGCACACTAGCTGCCGTCCGGCCGCCTAATGCCTGCCACTCGCTGATGCGGCTGGCGGCCGATGAAGAGTGGTTTGTCCGGCTGCGAGCGGTCGTGGCCCTAGGGGAGTTGGTCAATCCCGATAGCCTGCGCATGCTGGTAGTGGCCCTCTGCGATTCCAATCGCCTGGTGCGGCTCCGTGCCGCCGCCGCGCTGGTCCGATTTGAAGGTGAGGAGGGGAGGATCTTCCAGCTCACCATTCAGACCCGCGATCGCTATGCGCTCCAGGCCCTTGTATCGGAGATGGAGCGATCAGGAAGAATTCCCGAATTGGTGAATGCGCTGTCCGATCCAGAACGCCGGCCGATCGTCGAGTCTGCGCTGCTGGCAGCTTTGCAGGGAGGGTCGGCACGTATGTTGATAGATCTGTGGTTGCACCATTCGGATAGGCACATTCGCGCGCGTCTGGCGCGCTTGCTCGCCAGGTCGGGTGACAAGGGCTTGTTGCAGCAGGTAGAGCAGTTCTCACTCTCGATTGCCACGCGCCAGCAGAAACGCGTGCTGCGGTGGCTTATCGCAAACCTGCGCAAGAGCTCACATGCTGTCACATCCGAACCCGTGGTAGCCGCATGAGCGCCTTTCTGGAGTTCTCCAACTACCTGTTGTTCTGGTACTACCTCGGCTCCAATCTCATTTATCTCGGACTTCTCATCGTGTCGGTGGCGGTAACACTCGCGCACCATCACCGCTTGGCCGGTCTCTGGCTCGATCGCATGCGCGATTCTCCGCTCATGCCGCCGGTATCCATACTGGTCCCGGCGCATAACGAGGAAAAATGCATCGTGGACTCTGTGAGATCTTTCCTCGCGCTCGACTATCCCGAACTGGAAGTCATTGTCATCAATGACGGCTCGAACGACCACACTCTGGAACGGCTGACGGAGCATTTCCACCTCCTGCGTACCGATATCCTGTATGTGTCCGAGATCCCTACCAAGCTTGTGCGCGGGCTCTACATGAGTTCGGTGGACCGCCGGCTGCTGGTCGTCGACAAGCAATCCAGCGGCCGGAAAGCCGATGCTCTGAACGCCGGCCTGAACGCTGCCTCCAGTCCCTTTGTTTGTGCCGTTGACGCTGATGCGGTACTCGAAAGGGATGCGTTGCTCCGCATTATGATCCCGGTGTTCGCTGATCCGCGCCGCGTGGTGGCGACTGGTGGGATCGTCCGGGTGGTAAACGGGACCCTGATCGAAAACGGTGAGGTGAAGCAAGTCAGGCTGCCGCGCCGCCCGATCGAGGTGCTTCAGGTAATCGAATACCTCCGAGCCTTTCTTATTGGACGGCAAGGATGGGCCGAGTTCAACCTGCTGATACTGATCTCGGGAGCTTTTGGAGTGTTCAGGCGCGACGTGATGCGTCAGGTCGGCGGATTTCGGTCCACTGCAATTGGTGAGGACCTCGATCTGGTCGTTCGAATACACCGCATCCTGCGGGACAAGGGAGAGGACTACCGGGTTGCGTTCGTTCCTGACCCTGTCTGCTGGACCGAGGTGCCTTCGAACTTGAAGTCGCTGGCAAGGCAACGCGCTCGCTGGCAGAACGGGCTCGCGGATGTCCTGTGGCGAAACCGCGACATGCTTTTCAATCCCCGCTATGGACGTATAGGGTATCTTGCGTTGCCCTATCATTGGCTGTTTGAATGGGTCGCTCCTGTGATCGAGGTCCTGGGCTGGACCACCATGATCATCGCAGCATTACTGGGGAAGCTGAGCATGACCTTCTTTGCCAACTTTCTCTTGTTCGGCTACCTGTTCGGCACCCTCATCTCGATCGGTTCGGTCGTGCTGGAAGAAATGACCTATCACAGGTACAACGACTGGCGCGACCTCGCGCGGCTGCTGGGCTACTGCTTCCTCGAGTTTTTTCCCTATCGCCCTCTGAATACGCTATGGCGTCTCCGAGGTCTGCGGGACTCGCTGAGGGGGAGGAACTCCTGGACCAAAATCGAGCGCGTGGGCTTCGTCGAGCAATCCGGGGCTCGTCATTAAAAATCTGCCACGAAATTCACGGTGCGGCATAGCCGCAACCAAAAGCAGGAGGCCGCAATGACCCCTGTAATCACTGCACTGATTTCAAGTTCGCCGTTCGCAGTGGTTTGCAGTCTACCGGCGATCAGTGCCCTCTGCGAACTGTGAACCGTGAACTTTGATCCTGCTGAATGCATTTTCTCGCCTAAGGAATTTCTTGCCAGGAGGACACGGAATTGCTGGTTTGTAGTACGATTCGCACGAGAGACAAAATTCATGGATTATTGCGGGAAATTAGTGGCAGTCTCTCGTTCAAACTAAGGGCTGGCGCAAGAATAACTTCACATTTTGCTGCTGGCCCGCAGGCGCGACGGTGCTCGCGCCAAAATGTGAATTTATTCTTGCGCCAGCCCTAAGAGAGCACCTGTCGCACTCGGCGGGCCACTACCCGATGTTCACCGGGCTGCAGCATCCAAACAGCAATCTCGAGAACCGGTTTGTCTCCCGCCGAGGGACGCACCTCGATCCGCGGCTCGCCGTCGCGCAAGCGCTTGACCGCCTCTTGGTTCTTCAGGGGAAGCAGCCTCTCATCCCATGAAACGCGCAAATGTGGAGATTCGTTGGCAATCTGCGGAACAAAGGACTCTGTCTTCACACCTCGCACGCCTTCGAGGGTTTTGGCGATATCCCTGACGCGTGACTCCCATTCTCTCCACTCAGCCTCATGGTCCTTTTTGACGAACAGCTCGACAGCGGTCCAGAGTCCCACGATTTCTTCCTTGCCCACCTTGGCGCCGCGTTCCAGACTGTCGGAATGGGGCGAACCATTCAGATACGCCGCCTCGACCAGTTCCTTGCGGCCCAGCAGCAACCCCGAACACTGGGGACCTCTCAGCCCCTTGCCTCCGCTGAATGCAACCAGATCGAATCCCATCCGCACATATTCAGACAGCCTCACCGCAGGGGGTAGGTCTGCGGCGGCATCCAGCAGGGTCGGAATTCCCCGGTTCTTCGCGATCTCCACGAACTCCTTCCGCTTCACCTGCCCATTGGGTTCGGCGTAATTGAGGAAGAACATCATGGCGGTTTTGTCGCCGACCGCATTCTGCAGCTGCTCGCGGGTCTCCACTTCCACCAGCCGGGCACCGGCGGCGCGGATTGCATGATCGTATCCGAACTTGTGCGTCTTCTGCAGGATCACTTCATTTTTCATTCCAGTGGTATCCGGGATGCGTCGGATCCTTTCAGGATCCTTGCCCGCCACACATGCAGCCGTGGCCAGCGACAGAGAATTGGCTGCCCCGGCCGTCACGAGCGCCGCCTCGGCCCCTGTCAGCGACGCAATCCTCTTCCCCACAGCCTCGTGCAGCTCCGCGATCGCGACATGGGAACGTGACGCCTCCTCCATCGCCTGTGCGACTTCCCTGGGCATGGTGCAGGCGCTCAGTGCTGTGTAAGTGCCGGCGGCGTTTATCAGGGGCCGGATTCCGAGCCGGCCGTAAACGGAGTTGCGCGTGCCGGCGCCGGCGAAGCCGTTGCGCGCGATCAGATTCTCGGCTGCCACCGCAGCCGCTGACAGCAATCCGGCGCCCTTTACGAACTGACGCCGGCTCCAAGTGGAAATTATGCCCGTCATGGCTCTCCTCCCGCGACATCGGGGAACGCGTTTCGATGATCGCCTGGTCCCCGGTTTGCCTGATTATCGGCGAGACGGATGGAATGCGCAACAGCGCTGAAACTGTTCACAGTTCGAGATTCGCAGTTCGCAGAGGCCCTGATCACCGGCAGACTGCGCCACTGCGAACCGCGAACTTAAAACCAGCGGCAATTATGGGCGTCATTGCGACCCCATGCCTTTTGGTTGCGGCTATGCTGCCTCGAACAATTCGTGATATTTGTGCCAGACGGCCACTCACGATTTTGGCGGCGGCGAGGCTGTAAATTGGGCGAGGTCGCTGAGACCCAGGCCGGCTTCGATTTCCGTAATTTTCTTCACCGCATCCTCGAACCCATCTTTACCGAACATCTGCTGCTCGATCTCCTCGAACTTATCCCCCATTTCGTCCAACTGCCTGTCCGTGAGAGTTCGCTTCCACGCTGGGAAAACAACGGTATCCTCCCGCGCGGCATGGTTTCTGTACATCAGCACGAGTTCCTCCAGAACCCTCGCGAGGTCTCCGGCATCTGTGCCGCTGAGCCGGCCCCTCTTCGTCAGGGCCAGGATGTAGTCCGTTATTTCGCGGCCGCGCTGGTGCTGGAGTATGAGGACATCGGCGAGGGCAGCCGCGGGACCGCCCGCTCTCTTGACCGCCGGAAAGATGAAGGATTCTTCTAACTTTTTCTCGTGATAGTCCTCACCGAAGGTGCGAAAGAGGCCGGCGGCCTTTTGAAGCGCATCCGGCGGGACAGATAAAGGATCCCTGCGCAGTCTGGAGACGGCCGCAGTGTATACCAGCAGAGCGCGGCGCAATACCCCGTGTTCGCGCATCAAATCCTCTGTTGCAGTAACCTCTCCCTCTTTTCCCTGACCGGCGTCGCTTGTTGCCGCGCCGGTGCAACCTGCGGTGTTGCCAAGAATGAGGCCTGCCCCAGTTACGGTGGACAACAACAGAAAGTCCCGTCGACTCTCCATCTCCCTCACGGTCATGCGTCACCCCCTGACGTGTAGTCTGATGAATAGGATTCTGAAGGCAACAGGCAGGGGGGAGCCGTCTCCCACAAATAGTACCACTCAGAGTTCCATGGCACCTTTGCGTTTTGGCGGTGGTCTCTTTAAGAGCCACCGCCAAGACGCTGAAACGCCAAGGAAGCTAATAACCGATGCCATTCGCTGGAGTCTTGATATTCATCTCTTTGAGCAGGTGTTGGGCACCGTCCACATCAGACATGTTCCACAACATGTACCGGGTGTCGACATGGATCGACCGCGTCTTTACCTTGTCGAAGAGGAAATTGGAAGCGACCGACTCATAGGTGCCGTCGAAGAGCAGGCCGACAAGCTCGCCTCTGGCGTTCAATGTCGGTGAACCGGAATTGCCCCCGGTGGTATCGACGGTCGAGAGGAAATTCACCGGGACATCCTTGAGGCCCGGGTCGAGAAACGGTGTGCTCTTGCCTGCCCGCAGGTTCCTGATGGCGTCGAGTTGATTTTGAGGCGCATTGAAATCTCCCTCGCCGGTCTGTTTCTCGACTATACCGTTCAGGGTGGTGTGGGGTTTGTAGAAGAGTCCGTCTCTCGCATCCACGCCCTTGACTTGGCCGTAAGTCACGCGCAGGGTGCTGTTCGCATCGGGTGCCACCAGCCCGCCGGCTTCGGCAAGCAGAGCTTCCATGTAGCGCGGCCGCAATCGAGCATACGCTCCGGATCGGTTCTTGGCAGTTTCCCGATTCATTTCCATGAGAGGCTCGAGCTGCGCTGCCAGCCGGATGAATGGATCGTTTGATGCCTCGAGTTCAGCGGTGCTCTTCTCGAGCAGCCCTATGCGGAAATCCCTGTCGCCCATTCTTGTAGTGGCGTAGAGGGTCTCTAGAAACGCATCGCTGGCCTTTTCGGCATCGCCCTTCGCCATTCCCGGCGCCAGCCCCGCGACTTTGTCGAGAGGTTCGATACGCTGGTCCGTGGGAAGGGATGCCGCCATCCCCATGGCCCAGCGGAGCATGGCTCGATCTGCAGAGGAGTCGAGTGAACGCTGAATCCTTTCCTGGCCCTCGCGTATGCGGATCCAATCGCGTTCCTGGAATCCGGTCTCACGCTCGATATCTCTTTTTGGCCGCTGCATCGAGAGGCGATAGATCGTCTGCGCGGAACTCAGGTATGAAGAGGACATGACGACATTCCCAAGAACGGCGTTCCTTTCGCGCGTCTTCTCGCCTTCGGCCTGCAGGGTCCGCACTGCCGGCAGGATGTCGCCGTACTTTTTTTGCCGCACGGGATCGGCGGCAATCCATTTCTCCAGCTGCTTCTCCATCGCTTCCTTCTGGGCGAGTGCACCCCCTTTCACCAGTCCTTCAAGCATGCCCTTCTGGTTGGTAAGGGTGTTATTGAGACCCTGAATCCTGCCGGCGAGCTTGAGGGCCAACGCCTTATTGTCTTTGGTCAGGCGGTCTATGATCGCGAGTTGCTCCTGCGCAAGCCTGATTGCCCGCGGGTAGGTCCATCCGGTAGTTTCCTTTACCTCACTATAGGTCTGATGCCGCATGGTGCGGCCCGGATAGCCAACTACAAAAACCAGCTCGCCGCTCTTGGCTCCCTCCGGCGACACCTTCAACCAGTGAGTCGGCTTGTAAGGAACGTTGTCCTTGGAAAACACTGCAGGCTTGCCGTCCTTGCCCACGTAGGCGCGCAGAAAGCTCCAGTCGCCGGTATGGCGGGGCCAGCGCCAGTTGTCGGTCTCGCCGCCGAAGACCCCAATACCCTCAGCTGGAGCATATACCAGGCGAACATCTTTGATTTCCAGCTGGGCAATCTCGTAATACTTGAGGCCTTCGAAAAACGAGGCCACATTGCAGCGCTGCCCGCTTTTCTCGCAGGCCGCGACGCGCTCCTTGATCCTGCGTTCGAGGGTGTCGTAGCGCGCCCGGTCGGTGGCCTTTGGATCGATGTTGCCTCGGATGGCTTCCGTCACCTCTGTGACGGACGTGGTCACGTAAACGCGCGATCCCGGACCGTTGGTCAGCTCTTCCGACCTAGTCTTGGCCAGGAACCCATCCCGGAGCAGATTTCGCTGGGGAGTCGAATTGAATTGCAGCCCTCCCGTCACACAGTGATGGTTCGTCACGATGAGGCCGTCCGGCGAGACGAAGGAGGCGGTGCAGCCACCCAACGATACGAT
>DASQID010000325.1:0-8498 GCA_035631775.1 Acidobacteriota bacterium | reverse complement strand
AGGCAATCAGAGGCCTGATGCAGGAAGTGATCGGGAAAAGCAGTACCCGCTTTTTCCCGCTTATCGGAGCACTTGCTTTCTACATTTTCGTCGGGAATGTGTTGGGCATGATCCCCGGCTTCATATCTCCACCAGCAACTTGAATATCACAGCGTCCTGCGCAATATGCGTTTTTGTCTATTACAATTACGTCGGCATACGAAAGCATGGGCTCCTCCGATATCTCAAGCATTTTGCCGGACCTGTCTGGTGGCTGGCCTGGCTGCTCTTCCCGGTCGAAATTGTCAGTCATATGGCTAGGCCCTTCTCGCTGAGCATGCGTCTCTTTGGGAACATCTTTGCTGAAGAACTCATCATAGGCTCACTGAACCAGCACATCTTTCCATTCCTTGCCTCCATTCCGGTGATGTTCCTCGGGCTGTTCGCCAGCACCATCCAGGCGTTTATCTTCATCCTGCTGACCATGGTCTACATTTCGGGTGCCTTGGAGGGAGGACACGAAGAGGATCACGCAGAGAAGCAGGAAGGGTCATTGAGTCAGGAAATGCACGCGACTGCCTAGCGGCGCAATCCTACTGTAATATTCGCTTCGCTTTGCACGCTTGAAAGGAGATTTCTGATGGGCAGAAAGTTGATTATGATCTTGCTGTTCGGTATTTTGCTCCTCACCCTCGCCACTCCAGTATTTGCCCAGGCCGAGGGTGGTGCTGCCAAAGGTGCGAACCAGTGGTTGCTGATAACTTCCGGATTCAGCATGGCACTGGCTGCCGCTGGTTGCGGCTACGCCCAGAGCCGCGCCCTGACAGCGGCCTGTGAAGGCGTATCTCGAAATCCGGGCGCGACCGATACCATCCGGATCTTCATCTTCCTCGGCTTGGCCTTCATCGAGTTTCTGGCTCTTTTAACCTTCGTGGTTATCATGATCCTGGTCTTCAGGTAAGATCGGGAGCGTTTCTCCAAGGGCTCCGGAGTCGCCTTCGGGCGTTTACATACGCGTGACCGGGTGGCCTGCATGCACTCAATACATCTTCGCGGTGGCATTCTTCGCAACCACCGCGAAGATGTGAGGCGCCTCAAAAATCGCGCAAAGGTTCGAACGCACTCCTGCCAATTTGAAGCCTGCATACCTGCGCTCGAAATCCCATCGCAGTTGTGGTTGCCACTGTCAAATCAAGTTTACCGGGCTTGGGGGGCTTATTCTTCGATGTTGTGGATGGTTATGAGTTTGCGGATTTCGTATTCCCTTTTCCCCGAGGGCGTGACAATTTCGACATAATCGCCTTCCATTTTCCCCACCAGACTGCGTCCTATCGGCGAGGTGATGGAGACCAAACCCCGGATCACATCAGATTCTTCCGGAGAGACCAGAGTGTACTGGGTTTCCTTCTCACCCTCGGGATCATATAGAACAAGCCTCGAACCGTAAGCAGCGCGGTCTGTCGGAATTTTTTCGAGGTTGACCAGCGACAGCGCTGCCAGGCGTTGCTGGAGCTGGGCTTTCCTCCCTTCCAGGTAAGACTGGCGTTCCTTCGCGGCCTTGTATTCTGCATTTTCGCTCAGATCCCCATGCTCGCGGGCTCGCAGTATTTCCTTAGGAAGATCCACGCGTAGCTCCCGGTCAATGGTGTTCAGTTCGTCCTGCAGTCTTTTGCGCACATCAATCATGACCGGCTCCAGTTGGATAAAGGGGTCGCGCTAATTTTATGGCAGAGTCGAGTTGGCGGCAAGGTTGAGGATCATGGCCGGATTGATGCCCAGCCAGAGAATCCCCACCACGCCGATGGCGACGATTGCCATTACCGGCGGGCTGATTGGATCCGGATCCGGCTGCCCCTCCGGGGGCTCTCTCATATACATGATCACCATCAGGCGGAAATAGTAAAACACCGATAGAACGCTGTTCAGCACGGCAATGATTGCCAGCCCGATGTATCCTTTCTGAATCGCGGCGCTGAAAAGGTAAAACTTGCCGATGAATCCGCCTGTCAGTGGAATTCCCGCCAGCGAAATCAGAAAAAGAGAGAGTGCTGCTGCCGCGAAGGGCGCCTTGCGTCCGAGGCCGGTGTAGTTGTCCAGATAGACGCGTGCGTCTCCTTTGTGGCTGAGTGAAACGACGATACAAAATGCCCCGAGATTCATCACCGTATATACAACAAGGTAAAACAGTACAGCGCCGAATCCGGTGCGGCTATTTGCCACGATCCCCACCAGGACATATCCCGCGTGTGCGATTGCAGAATACGCCAGCATTCTCTTCACGTTGGTCTGCCGTACCGCTACCACGTTTCCGAGGGTCATTGTCAGGATTGCGACGATCCACAAGATTGAAGTCCAATCTCGGCCCAGGCCCGGAAGGGCTTGAACAAGCACGCGGACCAGCGCCGCGAAACCCGCCGCCTTCGGCCCCACGGTCATAAATGCCGTCACCGGACTTGGAGCCCCTTCATAGACGTCGGGAGCCCATGCGTGGAAGGGGACCAGGGCCACCTTGAAACCGAACCCGACAAGCAGCAGGCCCATGCCGATCAACGTGGTGACCTGAACGCTTCCCTGCAGACTCGCGAGTTGACGGATGGCCAGATAGTTCGTGGTGCCGGTGCTGCCGTAAATCAGCGCGATGCCGTAAAGAAGAAATGCCGTGGCGAAGGAGCCGAGCAGGAAATACTTCAGGGAAGCCTCATTCGAACGAACGTCATCGCGTTTGAATCCCGCGAGGATGTATGTCGCGATCGACAGAATCTCGATCCCGATGAAGGTCAGAATGAGATCCCCGCTTGCGGCCATCAACGACATGCCGGAGCAGGCAAACAGAAGTAGAGCGTAGTACTCGCCCCGGTTTATTGATTCCCGTTCGTTGAAGCGCATCGAAAGAAGCGCGGAGATGCCCGTGATGACGAGAAACAACCACTGAAAAAAGTAGGTGTAGGCGTCGACTAGAAACATGCCGTGGAAAATCGCATGAGGCCTGTGATTCGACTGCAATTTGAGCCCATACGCTGCAACGGCGGTGGCCACGATGGCTATCTGGCCCAGCCGGCTCTTGCGTTCCGGAGCAGTGAAGGGCTCCAGGAGCATGATCAGCATCCCGGCCAAGACGAGAACGAGCTGAGGAATCAGCGGCGAGTATTCGATGCCCATCACCTTGAACCTTCCCTGCCAGGAAAAGCCCGCAGTTGCTCAACCCGGAATCCCCCTTCCGGCCCGCGCGCGTGCAGAACGCGCTGCTGGACTACCTGCAGGCTGGCATCCATGCGGCGAAGGAAGGGCGCCGAATAAACGCCGATCCAAAGCATCGCGGCCAGGATGGGGAGCAGGATGAGTCTTTCTCTCAATCCGATGTCCTTCATTTGTGCGTTTTCGGGATTCGTCACCTTGCCCAGAAAGACTCGCTGATACATCCAGAGCATGTAGACGGCTCCCAGAATCATTCCCAGGGCGGCTATTGCAGCGTAGGTTCGATTCTGCATGAACGTTCCGGCAAGAACCAGAATTTCCCCAACAAAGCCGTTCAGTCCCGGGAGTCCGATGGAGGAGAGCGTCACGACGAGGAACATGGAGGCGAGGACCGGGCTGGCGTGGGCCAGTCCGCCGAAATCCGAAATCATCCGTGTGTGCCGCCGGTCGTAGATCATGCCGACAAGAAGGAAGAGCGCCCCTGTTGAGAGTCCGTGATTCAGCATCTGAACCGTGGAGCCCGCCAGACCCTGCGTGGTAAAGGCAAAAATGCCTAGAACGACTAGTCCCATGTGGCTGACGGAAGAGTAAGCGACCAGCTTCTTCAGGTCCGGCTGGACCATCGCTACAAGCGCGCCATAGATAATGCCGATCAAGGCCAGAATCGACAGCGAGGGCGCGGCCGCAAGAGCTGCGCCGGGGAAAAGCGGCAGGCAGAAGCGCAGCAACCCGTAGGTTCCCATCTTCAGCAGGACGCCTGCGAGGATCACTGAGCCCGCTGTGGGAGCTTCCACGTGAGCATCAGGCAGCCACGTGTGGAACGGGAAGAGAGGGACCTTGATGGCAAAAGCAACCAGGAACGCCATGAAAAGCCAGAACTCCTCGCGCCTCGAGAGCTGAAGCGAACCGCTCGCGAGGAATTGGGTGATCTCGACCAGATCAAATGTGGTGCCGCCGGAGACGAAGAAAAGGTAGATGATCGCCAGCAGCATCAGGAGAGAGCCGGCCATTGTGTATAAAATGAACTTCACCGCGGCATAGATGCGGTTTGTGCCGCCCCAGATGCCGATCAGGAAATACATTGGAATGAGCATGACCTCCCAGAAGACATAGAACAGAACGAGGTCCAGCGCGCAGAAGACACCTATCATTCCCGTCTCCAATACGAGGAGACTGATCATGTAAGGTTTGAGTCGTTTTGTGATGGATTGCCATGAGGAGAGGATGGCCAGCGGCGTCAGGAAAGTAGTCAGGATAACGAGAAACAGGCTGATGCCGTCGATGCCCAAGTGGTGACCGACCCTGTAAGTCGCCGTGCGTATCCAGGGCACGTTTTCGACATACTGCATCCCCCCATTGGCCGCGTCAAAGTGATAGGCAAGATAAAGGGAAAGGACGAACGTGGCCAGGGATGCGAGCAGCGCGCAACGCCTGATTGCGTTCTCAGCCCGGCGTGGAACAAGAAGCAGCAGGATTGCTGCCGCCGCGGGCAGGTACGTAACCAGGCTCAGAATGTTGCGAATTTCCATGTCACGTTCGCACTGCCGCTTATCGCAGCATCAGCAAGCCAAATAGAACCGCAACCGCGCCCAGAAATATCCAGGCCGCATAGCTGCGCACGTGGCCGTTCTGGACGCCCTTGAGAAGCCCGGCCGAAGCCATGATGGCACGTCCCACACCATTGACCGTCCCGTCAATGATCTGCATGTCAATGCCCTTCCACAGAGTCTCGCGTGATCCGGTCACGGTGGGATTCACGAACACCCGATCGTACAGTTCGTCCACGTAATATTTCCTGAGCAGCAGGCGGTACAGCCCCTTCGTTCGGGTGGCAAGCGCTTCTGCGGATTGCGGTCGCTTGACATATATTCCGTATGCGATCCAAATTCCGATGATCGCCACGAGAACTGAGATCCCGGCAAATCCCAACTCAAGTCCGTGCGACAGTTCTTCGTGCTCGGGTTGGTAGGCAAGGGCCAGCGATGGTTCCATGAATTTGAAGAAGCGGTTGGATCCCAAGTTCAGCCAGGCGGGGAGGCCGACAAGGCCGCCGACGATCGAGAGAACTGCCAGAAGAATGAGCGGCATGGTCATCGATGGCGGAGACTCATGCAAATGGTGCCGGGCTTCATCAGAGAAGCGCTCCTGTCCGTGAAAGGCCAGGAACATCAAGCGAAACATGTAAAAGGCAGTCATGCCGGCAGTGATCAATCCCACGAGCCAGACGATCGGATGTCCGTGTGCCCACGCCGACCAGAGGATCTCGTCCTTGCTGAAGAAGCCCGCCAGCGGGAAAATGCCGCTGATAGCGAGCGCGGCAGTGAACATCGTTGCGTGAGTCACCGGGATGTACTTCCTCATCCCTCCCATCCGCGTGAGATCCTGTTCCCCTCCCAGTGCGTGAATCACGCTTCCCGCCCCCAGGAACAGGAGAGCTTTGAAGAATGCATGGGTCATGAGATGAAAAATGCCTGCTGAGAAAGCCCCTACGCCGGCCGCTGCGAACATGTATCCAAGCTGACTGACGGTTGAATAGGCCAGCACCCGCTTGATGTCGGACTGAACCAAGCCGATGGTAGCTGCAAAAAGCGCCGTCACGATGCCAATTGCGGCAACCACTGCGAGGGCGATAGGTGCCCGGCTGAAGATCGGCGAGCAGCGCACGACCATGTAAACGCCGGCCGTCACCATCGTGGCTGCGTGAATCAGGGCGCTGACGGGAGTGGGACCCTCCATCGCGTCGGGAAGCCAGACGTAGAGCGGGAGCTGGGCGCTTTTCCCCGTGGCGCCGACGAAGAGCAGCAGACCGATGGCAGTCAGAATGCCAACACCACTTTCAACCGGGAAGCGGTGTGTTTCCGTGGCAATCTGACGGAACACCTCTGCGAAGTCCAGGCTGTTGAACGTGGCGAAGATCAGAAAAATCCCCAGCACAAAACCGACATCTCCGATGCGGTTTACAATAAACGCCTTCTTACCTGCGTCGCCTGCGCTGCGTTTCTCGAAGTAATATCCGATCAGGAGATAGGAACACAGTCCGACTCCCTCCCATCCGACAAACATAAGCAGGAAATTGCCGGAGAGGATGAGGATAAGCATTGAGAACAGGAACAGGTTCATGTAAGCGAAGAACCGGTAGTATCCGTTCTCGGCATGCATGTAGCCGATCGAGTAAATGTGGATGACGAAGCCGACTCCGGTGACGACAAGGAGCATCACGGCCGAGAGCGGATCCAGCAGGAACTCGGCCCTGGCAACAAAGTCCCCCGATGCAATCCACGTGTAGAAGGTCCTGAGGATGTGTCTTTCGTCCGGCGCTCGGCCGAGCAAATCCATAACCGCGCCGATCGCAATGAGGAAAGCCATCCCTGAGGTGCCGCATGCAACGAGCGATATGACAGCCTTCGGAAGGCGCTTGCCCAGCAGCCCATTCACGGCTGCGCCGGCGAGGGGAAGCAGCGGAATTATCCAAATGAAATCAATCATCGCTCGGATTGCCTTACCACTTCATGATGTCCGCGTCATCCACGCTCAGCGTGCCGCGATTGCGCTGCAGGACTATCGTGATCGCCAGACCGACGGCCGCCTCGGCTGCCGCAACAACCATGACGAAGAACACGAAGACCTGGCCATGAACCTGGCTGAGAAAGCTCGAGAATGCAACAAAGCTCAGATTTACCGCATTCAGCATCAACTCGATGCAGAGGAAAATCGAAATCACGTTTCTCTTGAAGATCACACCGACCGCGCCGATGATGAACAGCAGGGCGCTCAGAATCAGGTAGTGAACGATATCCATGATTATCCTATGCCCGCCGTTTGGCGAGCACGACGGTTCCAATGATCGCCACCAGAATCAGAACGGATATCACTTCAAAGGGAAGCAGGTAGTCGTTGAAGAGAACTTCCCCTAAATGACGGACGCTACCGGTTCCGCCTGGCACGATTCCGGCGTTTCGCGGTGCACTCGCCAGATCATACGCTTTGAGAATCGGGTAGAGTAAGGACAACGCGACTATTCCGAGGAGGATTGCCGCGTAGCTCAGGAGGCGTTTCTTATCCTGCCCCGTGGAGGCGGAGAACGGGTCCAGCAGCATGATAACGAAGAGGAAAAGAACCATGATGGCGCCCGCGTAGACAATAACCTGCACTGCAGCAATGAAGGGTGCCGCAAGCAGCATGTACAGTCCCGAAAGGGCGCACAGGCATATGATCAGGGAGATGGCCGAATAGAATACCCTGCGAAGGGCCACAACGTTTATTGCAGCCAACAGCGCAATTCCTCCGAATAGATAGAAAAGGAACTTCTCCATATGTGGTCAGCCAGCTTCTGTCGTGCTGGTACAGCTAACCTTCAAACCCTTGCCACCTCGACAAGGATGCAACACCAGTCTTGGCGCCTTTGCGTTCTGGCGGTGGCTTATTAAAAAGCCACCGCTAAGGCGCGAAGACGCGAGGGAACCCAGGAGCCCACGACGCTTGCCCTAAGCGTTTACTCGCGGTGCCGCGCGAGGGAACCTAGCTGAGGTCGCTCAGGATCCGCTCGAGTCTTTCCGGAGTGAGATCTTCGTGATAGTCATCGTTGATCTGGACCACCGGCGCCGTGCCGCACGAGGCCAGGCACTCCACCTCCATCAGCGTGAATTTGTTGTCCGGCGTTGTCTCTCCCGGTTTAATGCCCAGCTTGTTCTCGAGGTACGTCATCATGTTTTCGGAACCGCAGAGAAGGCAAGATATGTTGGTACAAACCTGTATCAGGTATCTGCCCACCGGTTTCTTGTGAAGCATCGTGTAGAAGCTGGCTACCTCGTACACCTCGTTAGGCGACAGCTCGAAAACCGCCGCCACGTCGCGCACAGCTTCGGGGGTTAGGTAACCTGAGTCGTCTTGGGCGAGCTGCAGGGAGGGAATTAACGCCGACCTTCTATGGGGATACTTGGCTATCAGTTCCTTGATTTTCTGGTGTGTCTTTTCTGATAGCATGCCGGGGTCCGCTTCGAACTCCAGGATGGCGTCTATGAGGTCATGCAGGCTCTACAAACATCAATAAATCAAGTAGTTGAAACAGCTCCGGGCTCTGCCACAGGACCGTAAAGTGTAGTGGACTGATTTGAACCCTGTCAAGGCCTTTCTAGCCGCCGGAGCCGTGAATCCGCGCCAGATGGGCGTTTGAGCGATCTCTGCAGAATGGCATAGGCCTGCTCCGCGCTGGAGGGTGCGATGCTACCGGTCATGACCGAGGGGCGGGCCCCAAGTCGTCGTGACCAGGGATGGAGGTCTCCGTGTCGCGTATCTCCGAGTCGGTCTCTTCGAGGGGTAAAGTA
>DASQID010000324.1:0-7706 GCA_035631775.1 Acidobacteriota bacterium | reverse complement strand
CAGTCCGGTTTGAAGTGAACGTCCGGGGTGACGCCCTGTATGTGGTAGTCATTCCTGTTGGCGCCGCAGGTGAGATTTGCTCGTCCCTTGAGACCGAAGTCCGCAGAGATCGGCATGGATTCGACGACCACGGGCCCCAGGCTGCCTGCGTCAGCCCCGAAGGCGGCGCGAATTTCGTCGGCAGACGCGGGACGGATGAGGTGGCTTTTCACTGCCGCCATCGCCTTTGACTCGTTCAGCTGATGGTCACCGCGGACAAGAAAGAGGTGGGGTTTGTCGTCTACCACGTAGATCAACGACTTGATCTGCCGACTCGCGGGCACTTTGAGGTAGGCAGTTATGTCCGCGATAGTCTTCTTGCCCGGCGTGTGGACTTCGCGCGGCTCTCCCGACACAGGCTCGTCTGCGATTTCGGACAGTCGGGAAGTTGCCCTCTCGAGGTTCGCCGCATAACCACAGGAGCAGGCCGCGACGAAATCCTCCCCCGCTTCCGTCCGCACCATAAACTCCTCGGACAAGGTTCCTCCCATGGCTCCGGAACTGGCTTGTACCGCTACAAATTTGAGCCCGCAGCGGGTGAAAATGCGGCAGTAGGCGTCGTGGTGAATCTGGTAGCTTCTGTCCAGTCCATTCCAGTCCACATCGAAGGAATAGGAGTCCTTCATGATGAACTGCCGCAGGCGCAGAAGACCAGACTTCGGACGGACCTCGTCGCGAAATTTTGTCTGGATCTGATACCAGATTTGCGGCAAGTCTCGGTAGGAGCGGATCTCCCGGCGGGCGATCTCGGTTACAACTTCCTCATGCGTCATGCCAAGGCAGAGATCGCGGCCTGCGCGATCCCGCAGGCGGAACATATTTTCTCCCATGTCGTCCCAGCGCCCGGTTTCCTGCCAAAGGTCCGCGGTTTGAATTGCGGGGAGGTGGAACTCCTGCGCTCCGATCCTGCTGAACTCCTCGCGTATGATGGTCATGATCTTGAGCAGTGAGCGCTGCCCAAGTGGCAGATAGGAGTAAATGCCGGCCGAAAGCTGGCGGATGAATCCGCCGCGTACGAGAAATCGATGAGAGGCATGCTCCGCATCAGCGGGTGCTGCCCGGAGTGTCGGAATAAAGGCCTGGCTCCAACGCATCCGGGCATCTTATCACGGTACGATTGGAAACTCGCTGATGGCCGGAGACAATTCGCAACAAATTTCACGAATCTACACGAAGCTTTAGAGGCATGCTCTGTTCGTGCGTTCGTACCACTAACGTTCAAATCCTTGCCGTTTCAGCAAGGATACGGCAGCCTGTCTTTGCGCCTTAGCGTCTTTGCGGTGGCTTTTTAAAGAGCAACCGCATAGGCGCGAAGACGCGAAGGAACGCGGGACCCAATTTGGTTGCGGCTATGCCGCTCCGTGTAATTCGTGGCAGCTGACGCGGTGAAATAAGGTGCCCGGCAGCGAGTTTCTGAGGTAGACTTCCAGTCTATGAGAATTGCCATCGGCAGCGATCATGCCGGATTTGTTTTGAAGGAAAAAGTCAGGGTGTACCTCGCCGGGACGGATGCCGAAGTCATGGACTTGGGAACCTGTTCGAACGACAGCGTGGATTATCCCGACTTCGCCGAGCGCGTCGCTGTCGAGGTGCGGGATGGAAAGGCAGAACGCGGCATTCTCGTGTGCGGAACGGGGATAGGGGTTTGCATCAGCGCAAACAAGGTCCACGGAATCCGCGCCGCGCAGGCGTGGAACGCCGAGGTCGCACGCTTGAGCCGGTTGCACAACGACGCCAATGTCCTCTGCCTATCCGGAAGATTTACAGATCCTGCGGTTGCAGTCGAGATGGTGCAGGTCTGGCTGACAACGCCGTTTGAAGGCGGCCGGCATCAGCGTCGGTTGGACAAAATCTACGCGATTGAGGCGCATGGATCCTAGCTCGGAATCTTGGCGTATTGTATTCGGTTCAGATGAGGTGTTCTTATGAACGATGCCATTTGCGGGATCGATCCGGAGGTCGCGGAGGCGATCGCTCGGGAGACCCGGAGGCAGAATGAAACGCTGGAGTTGATTGCTTCGGAGAACTTCGTCAGCGAAGCTGTCCTCGAGGCTGCAGGTTCGGTTTTCACGAACAAATATGCCGAAGGCTATCCGGGAAAGCGCTATTACGGCGGCTGCGAATTTGTGGATCGCGTAGAGACTCTCGTTCAGGGGAGGGCGAAGAAACTCTTCGGAGCAGAGCATGTGAATGCCCAGCCTCATTCAGGAACGCAGGCCAACGTGGCGGTTTACATGACGGTGTGCAAACCGGGCGACACAATCATGGGAATGAGTTTGGCTCATGGGGGCCACCTCACTCACGGTCACCCGCTGAATTTCTCGGGCAAGATGTACCGAATCCAATCCTACGGGGTCAGGCAGGACACCGAGCAGATCGATTACGACGAGATGGCGAGTCTGGCCGAACAGCACAAACCACGGCTCATCGTGTGCGGCGCAAGCGCCTACCCCCGCATCATCGATTTCAAGCGTATTGCCGAGATTGCTCGCTCCGTCGGTGCTTATTCCATGGCCGACATTGCCCACATTGCAGGCATGGTCGCAACCGGGCTCCATCCCAGCCCCTTCCCTCACATGGACTTTGTCACCACGACTACCCACAAGACACTGCGTGGTCCGCGCGGCGGCATGATAATGTGCCGAGAGCAATTCGCCAAGGACCTGGACCGGACGGTCTTTCCGGGGACGCAGGGGGGGCCCCTTGTTCACATCATTGCGGCCAAGGCAGTCTGCCTGCATGAGGCACTTCGGCCCGAATTCGCGGGCTATCAGAGGCAGATCCTCGCCAATGCCCGGATTCTGTCACAGACCCTCATCGACGAGGGATTCCGTCTGGTCTCCGGAGGAACTGATAACCATCTCATGCTGGTGGACGTGTTCAGCCGAGGCGTGACCGGAAAGGAGGCGGAACAGGCGCTCGAGAAGGCGAACATCACCGTGAACAAAAACGCTATCCCGTTCGATAAGAATCCGCCGATGGTCGCCAGCGGCATCCGCATCGGAACGCCTGCGGTTACAAGCCGGGGAATGCGCGAGGCGGAAATGGAGAAGATCGGCCGAATGATCGCGCAGGTCCTGCGTGTGCCGGGCGACGCGGAGGTGCAGCGAGAGGTTCGCCAGTCGGTGCTTGCTCTGACGGAGCGGTTTCCGCTTTACGCGGAGCGACTTTCTGCTCTGGCGCGTTAGGGTCTGCGCAGAATCAACTTCGCAATTGGCACGAAAGAAAGCCACCTGTGGTGCCGGTCATCAGACCGGCGCGGGTCGCTGCCGAAGGCGGCGACCGGGGGCCTGATGACCCCCTGCACATGGCCACATTCTGTGCGAAAATGTGATCTTGTTTTTGAGCGATCACGGATTGAATTCAAATCGTAAATCGTAAGTCGTCATTCGTAAATAGACATCACTCGATGGCCCCCCAGGTTGCCTCCAGTCCACGATTGAAATGATCTCACCTGACAAACTCGGCGAAATCCTCGGGCCCGGGGGCGCTGTCGCCAAAAACCATCCGAACTATGAACATCGTCCAGGCCAGATCCGCATGGCTCAGGCGATTGGCCAGGCCTTTGAGCGGCGGCGGCACCTGTGCGTGGAAGCAGGAACCGGAACGGGAAAGACACTAGCCTACCTCCTGCCAAGCATTTTTTCCGGCAAGCGGATCATCATATCGACGGGAACCAAAAACCTGCAGGAGCAACTCTTTTTCAAAGATATACCCTTTCTGGAAAAAGCACTGGGTCGCAAGCTCTCCGTCTGTTACATGAAAGGTCGCAGTAACTATCTCTGCCTTAAGAAACTGGCAGAGATCGAGGGGGAGGGATATCTTTTCTCCCGCCACGATCCCGAGTACCTCACGGCAATCCGGGAATGGGAGCGCCTTACTGAAACCGGAGATCGCGCGGAATTGAAGAATCTTCCGGAAGATCTGCCGCTCTGGCATTACCTCGATGCGCGGCGCGAGACATGTACGGGACAGAAATGCAGGGATTTCGAAGCTTGTTTCGTGACGAGGGTGCGGCAGCGCGCGTTGGAGTCAGACATCGTCATCGTCAATCACCATCTCTTCTTCGCCGACTTGGCCCTGCGCCAGGGAGACTTCGGCTCGGTTCTTCCGGACTATTCCGCGGTCATTTTTGATGAAGCCCACGAGCTCGAGGACGTTGCCACCCAGTACTTCGGAATCATGGTAAGCAATTACCGGGTGGAGGAACTGGTACGGGACGCGGAAAAGGCGCTGAGTGATGCGGGCGCTGGATCGGACTTCCTGTCCGACCAACTGGCGAAGCTAGCAGTTCGATTAACCGAATTCTTCGGCCGCTTCCGCGAAAGGGAGGGCCGGTTTCCCATGCGCGAGCTTGGTCACGGACTGGATGTGCGGCGAGGACCCGAAGATGGCGCCCAGGTGGATACCGCCTATCGGAACTTGTGCACGCAGCTTGCGGTTGTCGAGTCCGGGCTGAAAAATGTCACCGTGCAAAGCGACGTTATCGAGGGCCTGGTCCGGCGCGCCGCGGAGCTTCTGGATGAGTTGAGCGTCATTTTTGAATCCGTTTCCGCTGAGAACGTCTATTGGTATGAGCAGCGTGGGCGCGGCGTCTTTCTATGGGCCTCTCCGATTCACGTGGGTTCTATATTGAATGAGCGCCTTTTCTCCAAGGTGGATTCCGCCATCCTCACCTCCGCGACCCTGGCGACGGGTGCGAACTTCCAGTTCATCCGCTCCCGGTTGGGGCTTACCGAATCCGAGGAACTCATCCTCGGATCTCATTTCGATTTCAGACGCCAGGCGATTTTATATATCCCGCGCGAGATTCCCGAACCGCGCGAAGCCGGCTGGGTGAAGCAGGCGTGTGTCGAATTGGAACGGATCCTTGAAGCAAGCCGTGGACGGGCATTTGTGCTCTTTACCAGCTACAGCCAGATGGAGCTTGTGCATGACGAGCTTCAGGGAAGGCTTCCCTATCCGATGCTTCTTCAGGGTGAAAAAAGCAAGGCTGGCCTGCTGGAGGCATTTCGCAATACGCCGCATGCCGTCCTTTTTGCCACGAGCAGCTTCTGGCAGGGAGTCGATGTTCAAGGAGAGAAGTTGAGTTGCGTGGTAATCGATAAGCTGCCTTTTTCCGTTCCCAGCGACCCGGTTGTGGCCGCGCGTATCCGCTACATCAATGGATCCGGTGGAAATGCCTTCTATGAGTATCAGATACCCGAAGCCACCATTCTGCTGAAGCAGGGGCTCGGCAGGCTGATTCGCAGCACTTCTGATCGTGGAATCCTGGCTCTGCTCGACAAGAGAATCCTGACAAAGAGCTATGGACGGACATTCCTGCGGAGTCTTCCCCCGGCTCCGCTCACGCAAGATAAGGAGCAGTTGCGCAACTTTCTGTCGGATTCGGTATCGCTAGAGAATGAGGGGGCTTCTGAAAACAAGTGCGCCAAGCGGTCGTAGTTCCGAGCAGGCGGCCTACGGAACCGCCGAAACGAGTGACTCGCCGAGCAGTCCCGGCGAGTGCAAGTCAGGTTTGTTGACACGCGGTTCCTGACCGACCTAAAATGGCCTGTAGGCTATTGTAATTCAATATGTTTAATAAGAATTGTATCTCAGGAGGTACCATGCACAACTCGATTCGCAAGGTCGGGGTTCTTGCGATTACCTTGATGGTTTTCGCTCTGGTTTTCTCGCTGCCTGTTATGGCTCAGAATCGGATCATCAAGGGTAAGGTGACCAACGATAAGGGCGAACCCATCGTTGGCGCTCAGATTCTCATCCAGGGAATGGATGTCAAACGCGAGTACCCGACAAAGACGGACAAAAAAGGTGAGTACTTCTACATGGGCATTCCCTATGGCCAGTATCGGGTGGTGTGCCGTGCCCAGGGTTACCAGCCCGATGTCATGCAGGGAATTCAGCCCAGCATCTCCGAAGAGAGGGTGGTCGATTTCAAGCTGAATCCGGGGCAGGATCGCAAACTATCGTTCGAGATGTCGGCTCAGGAGATTGAGAAACTGAAACAGGAACAGGCGAAGGCTGAAAAGCAGAAAGCTGCGGGAGCTGAGGTCAAAGCCGCCTTCGACAACGGATTGAAGCTTGCTCAGGAGGGCAAATACGCCGAGGCGACTGTGGAATACAAGAAGGCCTTGGAGAAGGATCCCGAGCAGCCATACGTTCTTGCCAATATGGCTGACGCCATGAGCAAGAACAACCAAAACGAAGAGGCTCTGGCGGCATACCAGAAGGCGATTGGTCTCAAGCCGGACGATGCTGCCATGTATACCAACATGGGCGTGCTTCTGGGCAAGATGGGGAAGGTCACGGAGTCCCAGGAGGCGTTCAAGAAAGCCGCTTCGGTCAACCCCGGTGCGGCGGGGCAGAACTTCTACAACCTCGGCGCCACGCTGGTAAACAGCGGCAAAACAGCAGAGGCTGCGGAGGCTTTCAAGCAGGCGATCGCCGCGGACCCCAATTTCGCGGAAGCCTACTATCAACTGGGACTATGCCTGTCCGGAACACCCAACACGATCCCCGATGCCATCAAGTCGCTGCAGAAGTACGTGCAGATCGGTCAGAAGGCTGATCAGGTTGAGGTAGCGAAGCAGCTGATTGCAGTTCTGCAGCAAAAGAAGTAACTGCGACTAAGGGTCTGTGCCAGCGGGCCTGGTTTGACAGACCCTAATCGTCGTTGGACGGGAACAGCTTTTCTGCGCGGCGGCACCCGACATCCGCGAGGCTCTGGAGTGCCGCCAGCGCGGATTCAGCCACTGTCGAGTTGCTGTCTTTGGTGAGTTCGTAAATCAAGTCCAGCGTGGAATCCTCAATCTCATTGGGTCTGTGCCAGTAGGCCACGGACAGCTCTGAAATGGCCTGAGCTTGGACCTCCGGGTCCCTGTGCCTTGCCAGCTCCATCAAGGCATTGAGCGAACGCACACCGCCCTGCTGGGCGATAGCTCCAAGGGATTCTATGATCCAGTGGGGGATCCTGCCGGCACCCCTGACCCCTTCGTTGCCACGCAGGATGGGCAGAAAAAAATCTACGGCTGCGTCATCTCCAATGGCGCCAATTGCCTCGATCACCGCTATCTGAAACTCCCGGGAGCCGAAACCTCTCAACTTCTGCGACTCCTGAAAAGCCTTTCTCAGCGGCTCCAGGAACTCCCTGTTACCCATTGAGCCCATGGCATATGCCGCGAATTCCCGTCGCTTGAGATCCTTTTGGGAAAGCATCTCCATGAGTGGCCCGTGGAAGCGGGTGTCACGCAGAACTCCGATGCGTGGGATGATTTCAAACAGGTCTTCGGCTTCCGCCTCGCTCGATTCCATGATCAAGAGGCACTCCTGTATCATTTCTTCTGAGAAACGAGGAGGTCTCTTGCCTGACGGTCTGTTCAGATCAGCCACTTTAGCGCGGGCCCCACGGCGAAAAATGCTACGAACTAACCCGAGGATTCAGATTATACGATGAAGCAAAGCCATTTCAAATGCCAAAAGACCCTACAGTACGCATAGCGTGATTCTAAGCCACTTGTGCGTCTTTCGGCGTTCTTTGCCGCACTAAGGGCTGGCGCAAGAATAAATTCACATTTTGGCGCGAGCACCGTCGCGCCTGCGGCGCTCCTGGGGCGGGCAGATGCGAGGCGCCGCGACGCAGGCGATATCGGTGTATATCGTCGAGG
>DASQID010000323.1:0-3720 GCA_035631775.1 Acidobacteriota bacterium | reverse complement strand
ATGTGATTTTATTTCTGCGCCAGCCCTATGGAGGCTGGCCGGCCATGAACAAGCATGTTGGCGTCCTGACTGCAGGAGGAGACTGTCCCGGTTTGAACGCGGTCCTGCGCGGCATTGGCAAAGCCGCGCTCGAATACTTTGGGATGCAGGTCATTGGATTCCGGGACGGTTTTCGCGGCCTCATGGAGGACCGCACCGTGCGGCTTGACGAGAATCTCCTGTCGGGCATACTCACCCTGGGAGGCACAATCCTGGGAACGAGCCGGGATAAGCCTCACCGGATGCCCGTCGGCGACAAGTTGCTCGATATGACCGATGTCATCGTCAACAACTACAAGCGGCATCACCTCGACGTCCTGGTCTGTCTCGGCGGCGGTGGAACGCAGAAAAGCGCATTCCGGCTCAAAGAGAAAGGGCTGAACATCATCACCCTACCGAAAACCATCGACAATGATGTGGCTATGACGGACGTTACTTTCGGCTTTGACACGGCCCTCACTATTGCCACCGAGGCGGTGGATCGCCTGCACAGCACAGCCCACAGCCATCATCGGA
The DNA here is from genome assembly GCA_035631775.1 of Acidobacteriota bacterium. Lineage (GTDB taxonomy): Bacteria > Acidobacteriota > UBA6911 > UBA6911 > UBA6911 > DASQID01. Next base: position 3,165 of record DASQID010000323.1, on the reverse strand, counting down.
TCGTCGTGGTTGAGATCATGGGGCACAAGGCGGGCTGGCTCGCGTTGGGTGCGGGAATTGCCGGCGGCGCAGATGTCATCCTTATTCCGGAGATACCTTACGATGTCGAGAAGGTTGCCGAGGCAATCCTCGTGCGCAGCCGCAGCGGAAAGCACTTCAGCATCGTGGCGGTGGCGGAAGGAGCGATGCCCAAGGGCGCGGAGGTCGAGGACGCCGAATCAAAGAAAGACAAGGGCAACCGGAAAAAAGGAGACAGGAAGAGGACCAGGGAGGAGTGGCCGGAAAACCGGCCCGAGCAGGACGGGAAGACGATGCGGTTGGCAAAACAGCTGGAAGAGCTCACGAGCCTGGAGTCGCGCGTCACAATCCTGGGATATCTGCAGCGCGGAGGCACACCCTCGGCTGGAGACCGCCTTCTGGCAACGCGGTTGGGTACCGCCTGTGCTGCCCAGATCAACGAGGGAGCTTATGGGGTCATGCTTGCCGCGCGCGGCGACAGAACCGAACCAGTCGCCCTGGAAGAGGTCGTGGGCAAGCGCAAGACTGTTCCGCTGGACCATCCATGGATCGTGAGCGCGCGCCGTGTGGGCACGAGCCTCGGCGACTGAATCTACGAGTTTCTTTGAGTTCCTTGAGCCTTTGAAGTGATCCCAATCCTAACGAATGGAGCGACCGTGACTGATACAAGAGTGGGTTTGATCGGCCTCGGCATCATGGGAAAGCCGATGGCGCACAATCTGCTGAAAGCCGGCTATCCGGTAACCGTCTATAACAGAACACGAAAACGTGCGGACGAGCTCAACAAACTGGGGGCGCGGGTGGCCGCCTCTCCGCGTGCCGTCGCCGCCGAATCGGAGATCGTGATCACGATCGTCAGCGACTCGCCTGACGTGCGCGCCGTCATACTGGGCGCGGAGGGAGTGATTGAGGGCATTCGAGCCGGCTCGATCGTAATCGACATGAGCACGATCTCGCCCCAGGTGACTCGCGAAATCGCCGAGTCCCTAAAAGCAAAGGGTGTCCAAATGCTGGATGCACCCGTCAGCGGCGGCGAAAAGGGCGCGATCGAAGGCACGCTCTCGATTATGGTAGGCGGCGACGCGGCGACCCTGGAGAGGGCACGCCCCGTCCTGCTTGCAATGGGGAAGACCATCACGCACATCGGGACGAACGGCATGGGACAGGTCTGCAAGCTTGCGAATCAGATCGCAGTCGGCCTGCACAATCTTTCCATCAGCGAGGCCCTGGTATTTGCCGCGAAGGCTGGCGCGGATCCTGAGAAGGTCATGCAGGCACTTCAGGGCGGTGCCGCAAACTCCTGGGCGTTTCAAGTGCTTGCCCCAAAGATCATCAAGCGGGATTTCTCGCCCGGCTTCATGGTCAAGCTGCAGCAGAAAGATTTGCGGCTCGTGCTCGATGCAGCACGAGAGCTTCACCTGCCGCTGCCGGGCACGGCTCTGACACACCAGCTGTATCAGGCCGTCGAGACGCGCGGCGGGGGAAACGAAGGAAACCACGCCCTCGTGAAGGCTCTCGAGGCACTGGCAGGGGTCGAAGTGAAGAAATAGGGGTCAGGGGTCGGGAACCGGCGGACACCGACCGGTCCGAGCCGGGGGGAGACATATCGCCACAAAAGCTGATTTCGACATGCAACAGGGTGACCCTATTGGAGTACCGCGCAGGCAGTTCTCATGGCCAATGTCATGCTTCAGGAGGCGCCAAGCTCCGATGTTGTTTCTCCTGATGTCGGTAATCTCCATACCGGTGTTCGGCCAGATGCCCGCTATCGGGTTTATTGAGTTCTATGGTCTGCGCCACGTCTCTGCCGAGCGCGTGCGGCAGGAACTTCAGATCAAAGCCGGTGATAGCCTGCCGGATTCCGCTAAGCCGCGTCTCGAGGCCGAGGCACAAAAACGGCTGGAAGCCATACCCGGCGTCCTACACGCTCGGCTGGAACTCGTCTGCTGCGAGGCAGGAAAAACCATCCTCTACGTCGGCATCGAAGAGAATGACTCTCCGGCCTTGCGATATCGCGCTTCGCCGCGTGGGGCGGTGAGGCTGCCAGCAGAGATCGTGAGTGCTGGGGAAGATTTTAACAATGCCTTCATGGAGGCGGTTTACAAAGGCGATGCTGCTGAGGACGACTCCCAGGGACACGCCTTGGGTCACAGCCCGGCCGTCCGTGCTATCGAGGAACGCTTTATTGCCCTCGCGGTACGCAACCTGGCAAGTTTGCATGACGTGCTGCGCAATTCCGCGGAAGCCGGGCAGCGGGCCCTTGCTGCGCATGTGATCGCCTATGCACCGGACAAACGGTTCGTGGCAGCCGAACTCGAGCGCGCGATGCTCGACCCCGACTCCAGCGTGCGAAACAACGCCATGCGGGCCTTGTACGTGATCGCCGGTTATGCCCGAAACCACCCCGAACTCAAGATTGAGATTGATCCCCGGCGGTTTGTGAAGTTCCTGAACTCACTCGTCTGGACCGACCGCAACAAGTCCGGTGCCGCGCTTAGTGCTCTTACTGAACAGCGCGACCCGGTACTGCTTTCCGACCTTCGCGATCATGCGCTGGCATCATTGATCGAGATGGCACGCTGGAAGACCGGCCATTCCTATGCAGCTCGCTTGATTCTGGGAAGGATTGCCGGTCTGACGGAGAACGAGATCAACGAGGCGGTGGATCGCGGCAATACTGCGGCAATAATTGCAGTCGCTTTGAAGGCAGCCTCCGGAAAATGAGTCGCGTGTCGCCAGCTGTGGGATTTTCAGCAAGTGGACACCGCCGCAGGATCCGTGGTACCCTACGCTTTCGCTAAGTCTCTGAAAACAGAGAGCGAGCGCCCATAGCTCAGATGGATAGAGCATCTGCCTTCTAAGCAGAGGGTCGCAGGTTCGAATCCTGCTGGGCGTACCATTTGGCCATCCGCCGGATCGTGGTCCGTGCTGTATCCGGCTCGCGTCTTGTGGTGAGCGTAGCTCAGCTGGTAGAGCTCTGGATTGTGGCTCCAGCGGCCGGGGGTTCGAATCCCCTCGCTCACCCCACCCTTTCGCCGGTCAAGACCCGAATTCCGTCGTTCGTACTACTAACGTTCAAATCCTTGCCGTTTCAGCAAGGATACGGCAGCCTGTCTTTGCGCCTTAGCGTCTTGGGGGGGGGGTATT
>DASQID010000322.1:0-4460 GCA_035631775.1 Acidobacteriota bacterium | reverse complement strand
GTTGTCATTGACAAGGACAACACCACCATCATCGAGGGGGCGGGGAAGAAAGGCGAGATTGCCGGACGCATTGCCTCAATCAAAAGGCAGATCGATGAGACTACTTCCGACTATGATCGTGAAAAGCTGCAGGAGCGCTTGGCAAAGCTCTCCGGCGGCGTGGCCGTGATCCGGGTAGGAGCCGCCACCGAGTCCGAGATGAAGGAGCTCAAAGCGAGGGTGGAAGACGCTCACCACGCTACTCGAGCGGCGATCGAAGAGGGAATCGTTCCCGGCGGAGGGGTTGCCTTGATCCGTTGTCAAAAGGCTGTTGACGCCCTCACTCTGCGGGGAGACGAAAAGACTGGAGCTATGATCGTTCGGGCTGCGCTGGAGGAGCCTCTCCGCATGATAGCGGCAAACGCGGGAGTGGAGGGAGCGATCGCAGCCGCGCGCGTGCTCGAGCACCAGGGAAATTACGGGTACAACGCCGAAACCGATGAGTATGGCGACATGGTGCAGCAGGGCATCATCGATCCTACCAAAGTCGTGCGTGTTGCACTCCAGAACGCGTCTTCCATCGCGGCACTGCTGTTGACCACGGAATGTCTGGTCACAGAACTCCCCGAGCCGAAGAAAAAAGCCGCTGCCCCGCCGCCGGAAGACTACGAGTAATTGCTCTTGAAACCGCCCGACTCCTGTCGGGAGACTCTTGCAGCATGACAGTTGCTAGGTCCGTTTTTGTGATGTTTCCTGGAGTCCTGGAGTTCTTAAGAGCTCACTCCGGGACTCTAAGGGCTCGCTCGAGAATAAATTTACATTCCCGCGAGAGCACCGTCGCGCCTGCGGCGCTCCTGGGGCGGACAGATGCGAGGAGCCGCGACACAGGCGATATCGGTGTATATCGTCGAGGAGCGGCATCGAAGCAGATGCCCGCTCGCCGCCGCGCTCGGGGGCCAGCAGCAGAATGTGAAGTTATTCTTTGGCGAGCCCTAAGACTCGAAGAAGACAGATTCTCCGTGCCGGACCACTTGAACACGCAACGGCAAAGCAGATGTCGAAGGTGGGCCGGGGCTCATCGACGTCTTTGTCATTCCACTCTGATCCTCCTCAGTCTCGTATTTTCACGCTCGGCACAGATCATCGCGATTCCTGCCGGCGGAGATGATGCGCGCGCCGCGTCTTTGTTTCGTGACTTGGAGGAGAAGCTGCTCGGCAAGAGATCCATTCGCTTTAAATTCAAGATCACGTCGGAGGGTTCCCTAAGTGCATCCCTTAAGGGGCAGTTGCATTTGAGAAACGGCAATATGGTCGACATCGAGTATTCTGGAAACTTCCAATCCAAGCCCGTCACCGCCCGGTTTGTGTCGGATGCCAGGACAATGCACTGGTCAATCGGCAGCCAGAAGTACGAGATGCCCACACCTAAGGCGCTGAACGAGGCTATCGTCAAAGGCTTCACTAGAACGGGACTGCTTCACAACCTGGTGGCGCTCCTTGCCGGCAAACCTCCGGATCACGCCGATGGGGGCATAGAGGCTTGGGTACAGGTTTCGGATTTTTTCTTCTCCGCTCCAGATCCTTCAAGCAAGGTGAGGGGCCGTTCGATCCGGTTTAAGATCGCGATCGACGGGAGAGAGGTTGGCGAGGCCAATTACTGGATTTCTCCCCTCACCCGAATTCCGGTAGAACGCAGGCAGACGGTTCACTTTCCGGAGGGTGACGTAAGGATTGTCGAAAGCTACGAGTTCCTCGACTGATATACCCGGCCCCGACATTATTCCCACTTGCGGATGCTAGTGCCAGTCCAAGATGACCTTCCCTGATTCACCGGAGAGCATCACCTCAAAAGCCTTCTGGAACTCAGTGAAATGGAAACGGTGGGTGATGACGGGGCGAATGTCGAGGCCCGACTGAAGCATGACGGTCATCATGTACCAGGTTTCGTACATCTCCCTTCCATAGATGCCCTTTATGGTGAGCATATTGAAGATGACCGTATTCCAGTCGATTGCGATTTCTCCGGACGGTATTCCCAGCATGGCGATCTTGGCGCCGTGGCACATGTTGGCGAGCATATCGCGAAACGCGCCGGCATTGCCCGACATCTCGAGGCCGACGTCAAACCCCTCACGCATGTTGAGAAGCTTCTGCACATCCGACAGTGACGTGGAGCGCACGTCGACGGCCATCGTCGCGCCGACCTTGCGGGCGAGCTCCAACCGGTAGGGATTGACGTCCGTGATCACGACGTAACGGGCGCCGGCGTGTCTTACGACCGCTGCCGCCATGATGCCGATCGGGCCGGCACCTGTGATCAAGACATCCTCCCCAAGAACAGGAAAGGACAAGGCCGTGTGGACCGCATTCCCAAAGGGGTCGAAAATGCAGGCTATGTCCTTGTCAATTGACTCACTGTGGTGCCATATGTTGCTCATGGGCAGTGCGATGAATTCGGCGAAAGCCCCCGGCCGGTTGACGCCGACGCCGGTTGTGCGGGCGCACAGGTGCCGCCTGCCTGCAAGGCAGTTTCGGCAGCGTCCACAGATGACGTGTCCCTCGCCGCTGACAAGGTCCCCCGGCCGGAAATCGGCAACGTTAGATCCCACTTTGACGATGACGCCGACAAATTCGTGGCCGATGGCCATCGGCACAGGGATGGTTTTTTGAGCCCACGAATCCCAGTTGTAGATGTGCAGATCTGTGCCACAGATTGCAGTGCGATCCACTTTAATCAGGACATCATTGATGCCTATCTCCGGGGATTCAACCTCTTCGAGCCACAGGCCCGGCTCCTGCCGGCTTTTCACAATAGCTTTCATCGCGTTATGTCCATAGGTTGCGAAGCGCTGCACGCATGACATTGCCGTCGTAATACTAACACTCTTCGAAACTTAAATGATGTCAGGTCTTGGAACTTTCATTTTGCACACGATATGCCCCGCCGGCCGGGTGAGCCGGAGGCAAGATGCGGAAAGCGCAGATGGCAGAAATTCTAAAGACCTGGCCACGGCAATAGGCTACAATAGCGCGGTTTTTTGACCGCGGGCATCACGGAATTTTCCCAGGAGGGTAGGACACGCATCATGAGGACACCTGTCATTGCTGGTAACTGGAAGATGCATAAACTGGTTGGAGAAGCCCAGGCGCTCACTCGAGCGATCAAGGCAGGGGCGGCGAATGTGACACACTGCCAGGTTGTCCTGGCTCCCCCTTTCACTGCCCTCACCACCGTTGCTGCGGAGCTTCGGGCAACAAACTTGATTCTTGCGGCGCAGAACGTTCACTGGGAGCCCAAGGGTGCCTTCACCGGTGAAATAAGCATTCCGATGCTCGAGGACGTCGGTTGTGGGATGGTCATAGTAGGTCATTCTGAGCGCAGACAGTTCTTTGGCGAGACTGATCAGACGGTGAGCCGTCGGGTCCGCGCGCTGCTCAAGTCATCCCTTCAGCCGATAGTCTGCATTGGCGAAACTCTGTCGCAGAGAGAAGCCGGGGACTACCAGAAGGTCATAATGCAACAACTTACGGGCGGGCTCGACGGCTTGACACGCCAGGACCTTATGCGTATTATTCTCGCCTACGAACCGGTCTGGGCGATCGGCACCGGGCGCACAGCCTCGCCTGAGATAGCTCAGGAAGTCCACGGTGCCATACGTAGCTGGCTCTCGAAAAACCATGGCGAGGAGGCAGCGCAGCAGGTTCGAATTCTGTATGGCGGGAGCGTTAAGCCGGATAACATTTCCGACTTGATGCGACAGCCGGATATTGACGGCGCACTAGTGGGTGGAGCATGCCTCGAGGCAGAAAGCTTCCTTCGCATTATCCACTTCAAAGCCTGAATGCCGACGGAAGGTAGGTTCCAGGTCAATGCTACTTTATTATCTGCTGACGACGGTGCACGTGCTGGTTTGCGTCATCCTGATTCTCGTAGTGCTTCTCCAGTCCGGTAAAGGCGCCGATCTTGCGGGTGCCTTCGGAGGCGGCGCCACTCAGACCGCATTCGGGAGCCGAGGGCCGGCATCTTTCCTTTCGAAGATGACGACCATCGCTGCCATTGTGTTCATGTTCACCAGTATTGCGCTTTCGACCATCACTCGAAAGGTCGAGAGCAAATCAATACTGGATACTACCGGAAGACCCAGACAGACCACGAAGGTTCCGGCGAGCCAGCCTCCCGTTCAGGCGCCGACGCCGGAGCAGATCAGAAAGCGGCAGGAGGAACTCGAGGCGAAGCAGCAAACGGCTCAACCTACGGTCAAAGTAGTCCAGGGTGCCACCACGACCACGCAACCTGTTACTCCGGCACAAAGCACTGCTAAACCGACCGAGCCCAAGCCGCCGGCAAAGGAATCGAAGCCGCCCTCGAAGTAAGATCTCCATGGCCATCGGCAATCCCTCAGTCATCCGCCGGTGGCCTATTTTATCCAGTGCCGAAGTGGTGGAACTGGCAGACACGCCATCTTGAGGGGGTGGTGGGG
>DASQID010000321.1:0-4848 GCA_035631775.1 Acidobacteriota bacterium | reverse complement strand
GAACGTCTCCTTCGTGCTGAAAGACTCTCCCACGTTGCTCCTCGAACTACGACAGTTCATGACCGAATACTTCAGCTTTGGAGATTTCATATTCCGGACGGCGGATGGGCACGAGGTGGGGAGGGCATCCGATCTCCTGTCGCTGAAGGAGCAGCTTCAGTACGTGCCGGAGGAAAGCGTCCGCTATCATGCCGAAAGGAACCACTTCTCCAACTGGCTGAAGGCGCGTACGGAGTTCTGGCTGGCACACAAACTCCGGCCGCGCCAGGTCTCGGACTACCCTTCCGTCGCAGCCCTGCGACAGGACTTGATTTCCTCACTGGGCGAGTATCGAAAGCTGCAGCAGCGCGGGCTCATTACGGATTTTGACAAGGAATCGTTTGATCCGGCGACCAGCTTTGCCAGGATCGGCGGCGGCTCGCTCGGCGGCAAGGCTCGAGGACTCGGCTTCGTCAACATCCTGATCAACAACTACGACGTTCGCGAGCGTTTTGAGGGAATCGAGATTTCCGTTCCGCCGGCCGTGGTCCTTGGCACGGACGTCTTTGATCAGTTCATGGACGAAAACGACCTGCGCAACTTCGCCCTCAACACGTCGGATGACAACGAAATCACGCGGAGGTTTCTCGAAGCGCGGAGTTTTCCGGAGGAGATCCTGGGGGCGCTGGCGGCCTTTCTGGACCTGGTCAACCAGCCCCTGGCAGTCCGCTCCTCGAGCCTCTTGGAGGATTCCCAATATCACCCGTTTGCAGGTGTTTATGAAACCTACATGATCCCGAACAACCGGCCGGATCCCTTCATGCGCCTCAGCCAGCTGGTGAACACGATCAAGCGTGTGTACGCATCTACCTTCTATCAGAGTGCCAAGGACTACATCAAGGTCACGGCTTATCGCCTGGAAGAAGAGAAAATGGCCGTGATTATTCAGCAGATGGTAGGTTCACCGCACGGTATCCGCTATTACCCCGATTTCTCGGGGGTCGCCAAATCTTACAATTTCTACCCGGTCTCCCCGCAGAAGCCGCTCGACGGTATAGTCTCAGTCGGCCTGGGACTAGGAAAGGTCATCGTCGAAGGCGGCATTACCGTCCGGTTTTGCCCGAAGTATCCCAACCACCTGCTGCAGTTCTTTTCCACCGCCGAGGCGTTGCGCAACAATCAGAAGGAATTCTTCGCTCTTGATCTGAGAGGACAGCCGCTCGACGGCTCGGACACGAGCGACATGCTCGTCAAGAAGTATACTCTCGCCACCTCTGAAGAGGACGGGACGCTTCAGAACCTGGCTTCGACCTATTCGCCCGAGAACGACGTCCTCTACGACGGCATATCCCGCAAGGGGATTCGCGTCGTTTCCTTCGCCCCGATTCTGCGAAACAAGATCTTCCCGCTGCCGCAAATCCTCGACCTCCTGCTCGACATGGGAAGCTGGGGCATGGGCACCCCCGTCGAAATCGAGTTTGCCGTGAATCTCTCAGCCTCGCGTGGGAGGCGCAAGCAGTTCGGGCTGCTGCAGATGCGTCCCCTGGTTCTCAGCAGGGAAACGGAGCAGCTGGAGATCGAGGAGGTGAGCCGCGAAAAGCTTATCTGCACGAGTGGCCATGTTCTGGGGCACGGGGTTCTGAAGGACATCCGGGACATAGTCATGGTCGACATCGAGAGGTTCGAGCGCTCCAGAAGCCGCGAGGTTGCCAAGGAGGTGACACGGCTGAACGAACAGCTGATTGAGGAAGGAAGACCCTATCTGCTCATCGGGGTGGGCCGCTGGGGATCACTGGACCCATGGCTCGGAATACCTGTCAAGTGGGACCAGATCTCCGGAGCCAAGGCAATTGTCGAAGCCGGGTTCAAGGATTTCGACGTCGATCCCTCCCAGGGATCGCACTTCTTCCAGAACATCACATCCTTTATGGTCGGCTATTTTACCGTGAACTCGCGCGTGAAGCATGGTTTCATCGACTGGGATTGGCTTCGACGCCAGCCCGCGGCGGAGGAAAGAGGCTTCGTCCGGCACATCCGCCTGGACAAACCGATCGTTATCAAAATAAACGGGCACCAGAACAAGGGCATAATTCTGAAGCCGGAGTAGTGCATTGAGCGAGGAGCGCGAAGACTCCAAGGCAGCCTACGCTCGGGCCAAGGCTGCTCTCGAATCTTGCCCACACTGTGGTCAGGAACTGAGTCCGTGGCAACAGGTGCTTCTCACCGTTGACCGGGCCCTGGTATGCAGGAAGTGCTGGTATCGAATCATCCTGGATCCAATGGAGGAGCCGAAAGTGGAAGAAAAGCTCCGCTCCCGGAACAAGGATTAGCGCAATGGAATCGTATAACTCTTTTCAAGTCGCTCAGCGACAGGTCATTGAAGCTGCCCGGATCCTGAATCTGGATCGCGGCACGGTGGATTTGCTGGTTTGGCCGCAGAGGGAGCTGATCTTTACATTACCGGTCAGGATGGATAGCGGTGAGGTCGGCATTTTTCACGGCTATCGCATCCAATACAATTCCGCCCGCGGGCCTGCCAAGGGGGGTATTCGCTTTCATCCCGACGAGACCGTGGACACGATCCGCGCCCTGGCCGGGTGGATGACCTGGAAAACGGCTGTCGTGGACCTGCCCCTCGGCGGCGCCAAGGGCGGCGTTGTCTGCGATCCGCGCAAAATGTCGGAGCGAGAACTCGAGAACCTTTCGCGAGCCTATATCCGGGCTGTCGCGCCATTCCTGGGCATCGACAAGGACGTGCCGGCACCCGATGTTTACACGAACCCCCAGACCATGGCTTGGATGATGGACGAGTACGAAACCATCATGCGGCACCATCATCCCGGAGTCATGACCAACAAACCGATTCCACTCGGCGGGAGCGAAGGACGGCGGGAAGCCACGGCGCGCGGAGGCGTCATCACCGTCCGCGAGGCCTGCAAGCTTCTCGGCGTGAATGCTCACGGTTCCTTTGCCATCCAGGGGTTCGGCAGCACCGGCCAGCGGGCGGCACTTTTCCATCAGCAGATGCTCGGTGGCGGCAAGCTAATCGCCGTGTGCGACTCCAGCGGGGGAATCTTCAACGCGAATGGACTAAACGCCAGGGAGCTTGTGTCCCACAAGCTCAAGACGGGATCCGTGGTGGGATTCCCTGCATCCGAACCGATTCCCTCCGAGCGCATCCTCGAACTGGAGGTCGATGTCCTCTATCCGGCCGCCCTGGAGAATGCAATCAACGAACTGAATGCCGACCGGATCAGGGCGCGCATAGTATGCGAACTAGCCAACGGGCCGACGACCCCCGAAGCGGACGTGATTTTATACAAGAAGGGGGTCCACGTGATCCCCGATATCCTGGCGAGCGCGGGTGGAGTCACCGTTTCCTATTTTGAAATGGTCCAGGACAGCTATTTGTATTTTTGGGACGAATCCCAGGTACACCAACAGCTCGACGCAAAAATCACCCGCGCCTACCACACTGTCCAAACGGCAGTGGCCGAGAAGCGAGTCCACCCGCGGCTGGCTGCAATGGTCGTGGGTGTCGCGCGGGTGGCGGAAGCGTGCAAGCTTCGCGGCTGGGTTTGAGAAGAAAATGATGGTTGGCGGTCTTGGCGTCTTCGCGTCTCAGCGGTGGATTTTTAGAAAGCCACCGCTAAGACGCGAAGGATGCCCCTCACCTGTGGCTCGTACTGCAGGAGAATGCGCGGGAGAACAAAAGCGAGAGGAAGCAGGAGCCGGCGATCCTTGTTCCGAACGGCGAGCAGTCCGAGAAGTATGAGAAGCGGTGAGAGAGTTCGCCCGAATTCGTATGCGCCCGCCCAGATGTCGGCCTTCCCCAGCCAAAGGGCAGCAAAAGCAAAACAATAGATGCAGTGCTGCAAGAGTCCGGAAGAGCGTTTGAGTGCGAGTCGCAGCGAGAATCCGAGCGCAATCCAGATCCCAATTAAAGCCAGGTAGTCCAGAGACGCTGCGAGAGCCACCCACGGGCCGGTGATCGGATACTGAAGTGGGTGGATCGTCCTCCGTAAGATCCCCGCCAGAGGATATGAAAGCCATGGCGTGTCGTCCCGCGGCGTGTTGCGGAAAACGAAGAGAAACCAGAGCAGGGACGGAAGCGCTGTTCCAATCGCAAGAAGCAATCCCAGCCACTTCCGTTCGCGCAGGCGCTGCCAGACCTGGCCCGCGGTCAGCAAGAGCCCGGTCTCGCGCGCCAGCGGACAAAGCGTCAGCACAGCAAGTGAGCGGCCGTCGCTTCCCCGCGACGCATAAAGGATGAATCCCATTGTCAGGGCGGCTAGAGCTGTATCGATTGTAAGGCGGTCAATGGAGACAAGCACCGAGGGGATTGCCAGGAAGGCCAGACCCCAGCCAGGATGCTGTGCGTTGGCTTCGCAGTAACAGGCAAGCCAAAACACGCCTGCAAAGATGAACAGCAGGTTCACACCAATGTAGCACGCATCGACCCACTCATCGCGGCCCAGACTCACAATGTGGGCGAGCCCTGGGATCAAGATGCGACGCCATCGAAGGCTCGCGTTGTCTGCGTACCGGGAATAGCCGCGCTCCAACCAGGGATCATGCGAGACCATGTGGTAGAAGACACCGTCGTAACCGGCATCATTCGTGGATCCGTGCGCGTATTCAGCGGATAGCTCGGCCGGCGGCGGCCAGCGATTGCCGAGATCAAAGAGTCCGATCCAATTGCCGCGGTGATTGATACGCACGGTCGCATATTGCCAAGCCAAGACCATCGACACTGCTGTTACAGCAACGTAGATCGCCGCGCGCCAGTTTGTGTTAATCACGGGAAGACATCATACACGCGGGGCACTCGTCCGGCAGCACATTCTGCCCGGCGAAGAACGCTAAGTA
>DASQID010000320.1:0-2024 GCA_035631775.1 Acidobacteriota bacterium | reverse complement strand
CCGGCGGGGCGACCATGCCGTGTCCTCCAGGTGATAAGGCATGTCATCCAGTGCCCGCTGGATGCCGTGTGGTGTTTTCAGGGCGCGCAGCTTTCTGATCTCGGCGGGGGTGAAACCAAAGGTTCCGTTGGTGTTCATCGTGAGGGAAATCTATTCTCCCAGAAGCTGCGCCAATTCATGGGGGGATTCGACGATAGCATCGGGCGGCGCTTCGCACAGAGTGTGGGGCGCGAAGCCGTAGGTCACCCCGCAAGTCCAGGTGCCGGCGTTCCGTCCCGTAAGAATATCCACCGCGGAGTCGCCGATCATGAGGGTTTCGTCGGGCTTCGTTCCAGTTTCTGCCAGGATCGTCTGGATGCCGAGCGGATCCGGTTTCTTCGTATCAAAACTGTTGCCGCCGTACACGATGGGGAAAAAAGATGAAATGCCTAAGGCGTCGACAATGCCTTGTGCAGGGCGCACCGGCTTATTGGTGAGCACCGCCATTTTGCGAACGGTGCCGTTGCTACCCTGCAGGGAATGCAGGGCTTCGGGGATTCCGGCATATAGGGTCGTGTGGTCGAGCTTGTGCTCGCGATAGTAGGTAATGAAGTACTCCAGGCCGCGCAGGATGAGCGACTCATCCACCGGGTCTCCGAGGGCGCGCCGAACCAACACGGGAGCACCATCTCCGACCAGGCTGGCGATGACGTCGGAGGGCAACTCCTGACGTCCCAGAAAGCGCAGGGAGGCGTTTACGGAATTGACCAGATCCTGGCGCGAATCAATCAGCGTGCCATCGAGGTCAAAAACCAGAAGCTTAATTTGTTTGGCAGGGATCGGGTGCTGGATCTTCATTCCTCGGTCAAGTACCGTCCGTTAGCGTACTTCTAGTATATTCGGATTCGTCCCGGCGTTTTACAATGACGCTTTCGAAACCGCCCCGGGGACGGGAAGATTGCATGGCGACGACCAAGGTCGAACCGAAAATCCAGAGCGCCGCCGATGCCAGCAAAAGGACTTACGAAGGCCTGACCGGGCAGCAATTAATTGATGCCTACCGGGTCATGTACACCTCACGCCGGGTGGACGACCGCGAAATCCTCCTAAAGCGGCAGCAGAAGATCTTCTTCCAGATATCCGGGGCGGGCCATGAAGCCCTGGGCGCGGCGGCCAGCTTCGTGTTGAAGGCTGGCTACGACTGGTTCTATCCCTACTATCGCGATCGGGCGCTATGCCTCGCACTGGGAGCGACTCCGCTCGAGATGCTCCTACAGGGGGTCGGCGCGGCAGACGATCCCAGTTCCGGAGGTCGCCAGATGCCTTCCCACTGGGGATATCGCAAGCTGAACATCGTCACCCAGTCTTCACCTACAGGGACGCAAATCCTGCAGGCTGTGGGGTGCGCCGAGGCTAGCAGGTACTACGCGCGTCGGCCAAGCTCACTCGCCAAGGCGGAGGGCGACTACCGCCAGTTCAAAGATGTGATGGTGCAAGGGGACGAGATCACCTACGTCTCCATGGGGGACGGCACGACCAGCGAGGGCGAGTTCTGGGAGTCGTTGAATACAACAGCGATCCTGAAGTTGCCGTTATTGATGTGCGTCGAGGACAACGAGTACGCCATTTCCGTCCCGCTGGAAGTGCAGACTGCCGGCGGAAACATTTCCCGCCTCGTCTCCGGTTTCCCGCATTTCCATTTCGAAGAGTTCGATGGCACCGATCTGCTCGCTACCTATGCGGCGTTCCGCCGCGCGGCTGACTATATCCGTGCGGGAAACGGTCCGGCATTTCTGCACGGACACGTTGTTCGCCCGTATTCGCACTCGCTCTCCGACGATGAGCGTTTGTACCGTCCGGAAGCGGAACGCAAAGAAGAGCTCGATCGCGACCCCGTGCAGCGCCACCGCCGCTTCCTTCTCCGCGAGGAACTTCTCGATGAGGCGTCCATTAAGGCGATCGAGAAGCAGGTGGATGAGGAAGTACAGAGAGCGGCAGATCAGGCTCTCGAGGCGCCGTTTCCCAAGCCCGAGTCTGTCACAGAC
>DASQID010000319.1:0-7219 GCA_035631775.1 Acidobacteriota bacterium | reverse complement strand
CAGCAGATAGATTGCGTATGAAGGTTTCAACATAACTAAACTCCGGCCCAGCCAATCCTCCTCGCCTAATCTAGCCCTCTTGGTCAGGAATGAAAGCAAAAACCACCAAGATCTAAAAGACCGCAAAGGGACGCATCAGATCCATTGTGTTTTGTGGTCTTGGAGGCCTTTGCGGTCTTGATCTGCGATCCCCGGCACTTCATGGGAAGCGCCGGGGATGCTCGTCGAGTATGCATTGGTAAGTTGCCCGGGTTCAGGCTCGACTAGGTAACTACCAACGCGTGCATCATGTCGTGCTCTTCGTGTTCGAGGATGTGGCAATGCCACACATACTCGGCACCGCCGGTCCGGGGACTGGAGGGCGTCTTTATAACCTTGCCGTTGGCTCCGATGATCTGCGCCTGCGACAGATCGAACTTCATAATGATCCTGGTCACCGTACCCGGATACATTGGCACGGTCTCCTTCCAGCCCAGTTCATTGGGGGCTGGGGGAATGACGTCCCCTGTGAATGTGCTGAATGTCGGATCGGCGAGGTCGAATAGTTGCCGGTTGATGACTTGAACATTTACCAGGTGGAAGTGCATTGGGTGTACGTCGCCCGTGGTGTTGAAGATCTCCCATACCTCTGTACTTCCCGATTTGACGTTCTCCGAGGTAGAACCTACTGCTTTAAGGTCTGTAGGCGAAGTCGCGGTTGGATACTGGAGATAATTGTCCGTCCCAGTATAGGGTGAGCCAAAGGGGGCATCGGCATTGCCCAAGATCTGGATGAGCCGCCCGAATTCGTCGGAATACTCATTCAAGGTCAAGAAGCGCCTCTTGACACCTTTGGGAGGAGTGGTCAGACCCCACTGAAGCAGGAACGGATCGATGCCGGGCGTCAGGTCCTGATCGGCGATAGTTAATGCCCGATCTTCACTTGTCGCAGCAACCACTTTGAACCGCATGAGAACACGCGTATTTGGTCCGTAGCCATCATGCGAGAGTCCGTTGACCGGGTTGCCCAGCCCGAACAAACCACTGCCGACGTTCCAACCCGGGAAATAATCGTTGGGAGACCGACCGACGCAGTCAAACCGCCTTTGTCGGGAGAAGCCATGCTGCGACGGCTTAGCCTGTCAGGGTAGCACGCTCGCCCTAGGGCCGTGGTTTAGGGCTGGATACGAGTGATTGAAGGTTCGGGTCCGGGACTGATCCGGGCCCGGTTTTCTACGCGCCCGTGACTTCTACGCTCCCTACTTCGACCGGAGTGGCTTTGCGTCCAGCGAGGTTAGGGTGAATAGGATCCAGCTTTTCCGGGTCCACACCCAGCATCCGGATCGCGGCGGAGACTCCGGCCGGGGTGATCCGGCCCTCCTGGCACAGTGCATATAGGGCGGCAATGCAGATGTTCTCCGCATCCACCTCGAAGTGGCGCCGCAAAGCTTCGCGCGTGTCGCTGCGCCCGAACCCGTCGGTTCCGAGCGAAACGTAGCGCTGGCTCACCCACGGACGGATGAGATCGGGAACGGTTTTCATGTAATCGGTCGCTGCGACGATGGGTCCCTTGATCCCTTCCAATACGTCGACCACGTAGGGCACGCGCGGTTCTGCCTCCGGGTGCAGGCGGGTCCACCTGTCGGCGCAAAGCGCTTCATCCCGCAACTGCTGATAGCTCGTCGCGCTCCAGACATCGGCCGAGATCTCAAACCTCTCTGCCAGCATGGCCTGAGCTTTGAGAACGGTCTGCATGATCGAGCCGCTGCCGAACAGCTGAACATGGTGCGCCAGCCTCTGCGTTGCCGGTTTGAAAAGGTACAAGCCCTTGATTATGCCCTCTTCGGTTCCTTCCGGCATGGGAGGATGCGCAATGTTTTCGTTGTAGAGGGTAATGTAATAGAAAATGTCCTCCAGCTTCTCGTTCATCCGGTAAAGACCGTCCTTGACGATCATCGCGACTTCGAATGCGAAGGCTGGATCGTAAGCCAGGACATTAGGAATAGTTGTAGCTAGGACGTGGCTATGCCCGTCCTCGTGCTGCAACCCCTCGCCGTTGAGCGTCGTGCGCCCGGCGGTGGCGCCCAGCGCGAAGCCGCGCCCGCGCACGTCGCCGAACGCCCAGAACAGATCCCCCGTCCGCTGGAATCCGAACATCGAATAGAAAATGTAGAAGGGGATCATGATTTCGCCGTGCGTGGCGTAGCTGGTGCCGGCGGCGGTGAAACTGGCGATGCTTCCCGCCTCCGTGATCCCTTCTTCAAGGATCTGACCGTCCTTGGATTCGTGATAGTTGATAAGCAGTCCGGCATCAACGGACTCATAAAGCTGACCCACAGTGGAGTAAATGCCAACTTCGCGGAAGAGCGAATCCATGCCGAACGTCCTGGCTTCGTCCGGAATGATGGGCACGATGCGCCGTCCGATGTCCTTGTCGCGCAGCAACTGGCGCAGCAGCCTGACGAAGGCCATGGTTGTGGAGACCTCGCGCCCCGTCCCGGTTCCCTGCTTGAATTCGTCGTACAACCCCGGCGCAGGCAGGCGGAGCGGTTTGCAGTGGACAACACGCCGGGGCAGGAAACCCCCGAGAGCGCGACGCCGCTCGATCATGTATTGGATCTCGGGGCTATTGGGTCCCGGGTGATAGTAAGGAGCTTCTTCAAGCTGTCGATCCGAGATCGGAAGCTCCAGCCTGTCGCGAAATTCCTTCAGCTGATTGAGATTCATCTTCTTGAGCTGATGCGTCACGTTCTTCCCGAGGAATCCCTCGCCAAGCGCCCAACCCTTGACCGTCTTGGCCAGAATCACGGTCGGGGATCCCTTGTGCTCGGTGGCGAGCTTGTAGGAGGCATAGAGTTTGCGATAGTCATGCCCGCCACGGCGCAGGTTCTGCAGATCCTGATCGCTAAGGTGCTCCACCATCTTGCGCAGTCGCGGATCGGGCCCGAAAAAGTGCTCGCGAATGTAATCTCCTTTTGCAGTGGCATATTTCTGGTAGGCACCGTCGACGGTCTCGTTCATTTTCTGAAGAAGTACACCGCTCACATCTTGTCGGAGGAGAGCGTCCCATTCGCGTCCCCAAATCACCTTGATCACGTTCCAGCCCGCGCCGCGGAAAACCATCTCGAGCTCCTGGATGATCTTGCCGTTGCCGCGCACCGGGCCGTCCAGTCGCTGTAGGTTACAGCTGACGACAAAAATGAGGTTATCGAGTCTTTCGCGGGAAGCCAGGAAGAGCGAGCCCAGGGCTTCCGGCTCGTCGCACTCCCCGTCACCTACAAACGCCCACACTCGGGAATTCTCGGTGTTGGCGATGCCGCGGGCTTGCAGGTAGCGGTTGAAGCGCGCCTGATAGAGCGCGTTGAGAGGGCCGATGCCCATTGACACCGTGGGGAACTCCCAGAAGTCCGGCATAAGCCTTGGGTGAGGATACGATGAAAGGCCCTGCCCCGGGACACACTCCCGTCTGAAGTGGTCCATCTGATCTTGTGTCAGGCGGCCTTCCAGGAAGGCCCGCGCATAAATACCCGGAGAGGCGTGACCCTGAAAGAAGACTTGATCGCCGACGTGACCGTCGTCCTTTCCCCGGAAGAAGTGATTGAAACCCACTTCGTACAGGCTAGCAGAAGAGGCATAGGTCGAAATGTGCCCGCCGATTCCATCGAAGTGCTTGTTGGCCCGGGTCACCATGACGACTGCGTTCCACCGAATCATGCGCCGAATGCGTTTCTCGAGTTGCTCGTCGCCGGGGAAGGATGGCTCCTGTTCCGGCGAAATAGTATTGATGTACGGGGTTTGGACGAGCTCCGGCACTCCCAAATTCAGCATGCGGGAACGCTTGAGCAGTCTGCGAATCAGGAACTGCGCCCGTGCTTTTCCTTTCTCGCGGACAACGGAGTCAAGGGATTCAATCCATTCCTGGCTTTCTGGCGGATCTATGTCCGGCAACTGCTGCTTAAAGTCGGTAATCACATCTTCCCCCTGTAGAAATCTAATGTTACACCACGAAGACGCTGAGGAAGAAAGGGGACATTCCAATTTTCTTCGTAGCCCTGAAAAAGCCCCCGCGACGACGCCAAGGCGCGAAGAAACTGGAGGATTACCTTCAGGACCGCTTGATGGTAGAGTGGCTTTCACGACCTCAGGAGAGTGGCACATGAACGAGACACCTGCATCCCTAAACCGGCGCGATTTTATTACGCTTTCATCGAGTTCGATAATTCTGGCCGCCTCAGGCTTGTCGTTTTCTGCCGAAAAGCCCTGGTACGAGACTATGCGTCGTTGCGGCCAAATCAACTTCAATGAACGGGACCCACTTACGTTCGATGTGAAGGCTTGGGCCGACTACTGGGCTTCCCTGAAAGTCAACGCGGTCTTGCTCAACGGTGGCGGTATCGTGGCGTTTTACCCGACTCGGATCCCTTATCACCACCGCAGCGAATTTCTCGGAGAACGGGATCTCTTCGGCGAAATGGTGGCCGCAATCAAGAAGCGAGGCATGCGTGTGGTGTCCCGTATGGATTGCAACTATGCATACGAGGAAGCGCTCAAGGCTCACCCGGAATGGTTCGAGCGCAACCGCGATGGTGCGCCCCGCAGACACAGCGAGTCCACATGGCTGTTCAAAACCTGTATGTTCAGTCCCTATTTCACCGACCAGATGCCTTCTATATACCGCGAGATCAACCGCCTCTATCCGGTGGATGGTTTCTTCACGAACGGATGGCCGAGCACGGGCGGCCTCGGTGTGTGCTACTGTGAGAACTGCCGCAAGGTCTATGATGAGCAGGTAGGCGGCACTCCCCCGGAACAAACCGACGTCTCCAACCCGCTTTACCGCAAGTACTACGAAGTGTACATGGCTAGAGTCCTGGAAATCTGGAGGCTCTGGGACGCGGTTGCCAAGGAAAACAAGCGGGATTCGATCTATGTGGGAAACCTGGGAGGCGGGATCAGGACGGTCAAAGACGTGAAGCGTCTGGGTGATGTCGCTGGCTGGTTCAACGCGGATCACCAGGGACGTTCCGGCGACACGCCAATCTGGGACTGCGCCCAGCAGGGACGAGTGGCCCAGTCCGTCATGCAGGGCAGAACAATCACGAATGTCACGGGCGCTTACAGCAACAGCAGAATCGTCTGGCGACACACGTCAAAGCCCGCGCCGGAGACGACGCTATGGATGGCCCAGACGGTCGCAAGCGGTATGGTTCCGTGGTTTCACTGGCTGGGCGGATCGCCCGAGGACAACAGATGGCGCGAAGTCGGGCGTTCGTTCTTTGACTGGCTGTCGGCCAACGAGGCGCACTTCCGGAACAAGCGCTCGCTCGCCGACCTCGCGGTACTTTACCCGCAGAATACGATCGCGTTTTATAAGATGAACCCCGGGCGCGGCGGGGAACGCTCGGAAACCGTCGATTACCTTCAGGGCCTCTATTACGCTCTCCTGGAAGGCCGGTTTCCGTTCGATTTTGTCCATCAGGAGAACCTCTCCTTGCCGGCGCTCAAAAGATACCGCGCGCTGCTCATCCCGAATGCGGCATTGTTGCGCGATCGGGAGTGCGGGCAGATTCGCGACTATGTGAAACAGGGCGGATCCGTGCTCGCCACGTTCGAAACCTCCCGCTATAACGAATGGGGCGATGCCCGAAAGGACTTCGGTCTGGCCGAAGTCTTTGGCGCCAGTATCGCAGGTGAGGTTGTCGGTCCCTACGGCAACAGCTATGCTCGGATCGAGCGTCCGCATCCGGTCACTTCCGGTTTCGAGGACACCGCCCTTTTGCCGGGAGCCGAGAATCGCCTGCCTGTGCGCCCGAAGGAAAACCTGCCGCTTGTGCTGAGCGTGGTACCCTATTATCCCGCCTTTCCCCCTGAGATGGTGTTTCCGCGCACGCCGCGTACCGAAGAGCCTGCCGCGATATTTCGGGTAGATGGGAATTCAAGGATTGCGTACTTCTCCGGCGACATCGAAAGGAGTTTCTGGCGTTCGGGAAACACGGACCTCCTGCGCCTCATAGTGAATGCGGTCAGATGGACCCTCGGCGACCGCCAGCCTGCCCTCACGGCCGAAGGCGAAGGAATAGTGGAGTTGTTCGCCTGGGAAACCGAAGTCGGCTATTCGCTTCACGTTCTGAATTATACAAATCCCAATATGACCCGCGGCTTCATCCATCACCTGTATCCGATCGGCCCGCAGAAAATCTCGATCTCGGTTCCAGGCAGCAAGATTTCCAGCGTGCAGGCACTGCGCCTTAAGCGATCGTTGGTGTTTAAACAGAGCGGACCAGTAGTGCAGTTTGAAATCCCGACCGTAATGGATTATGAGGTGGTCGCTCTGACCTAGAACTCTTGCTGCACCTTCCTTAAGGAAATTGGTGTCAGGCTAGATTTTCCCCTATTTCCTCTAGATCCCACACGAATTGAGGTCCGGCTGATAAAGGAAATTGGGGAAAATCAAGCCTGACACCAATTTCGACCGGCCGATTTTTGCTATTGTTTAATCGTTGAATGCAGAACGACGCGTAATGACGCATAATAATGAGTGATTAGAGAACTCCAATACAGGGAATATTTCCCTACTTCCCTGCCCCTGCAAACAATTCAGATCAATAGAATCAGCTACTTGCAGCCGTTTTCCACTGGCACGCGTCTTGCTGAGACAAAACTTGGGCGGCGGGCATCAATTGCCCTGAGCCCGGCGCAATAATCAGTTGAGGTAATAAAACCATGAATTCCAGGAGGAATTGATGAAAACCCGAAGGACAACAAAAGTATTTTTCCTGTTGCTTGCCGGTCTGCTGCTGGTGGCAGGCGTTACGGGATATGCACAGGACGGGACGCAGGCCGCCCAGTCTACGTCCGACCAGCAGTCAGCGCCAGCGATCGTCAAGGTGACATCGGGTCAGGAATTGACTGTGGAAGGACTCATCGTAAAGCGCGCTGCAGACACTTTTACTATGGAGGATGCTCGAGGATCCTTCTATGTAGTGACGCTGAAGAGTAATACCGAGCTGAGGGAACGCAAGAGCAATCCCTTTCGCTCAGCCAAGACCTACGGCGCGGCGGACCTGCTGCGCGGACTTACCGTGGAAGTCAAAGGACGCGGGGATTCATCGGGCTCCCTCCAGGCAGACAAGATCCGGCTCCGAAAGGACGACCTGCGCGTTGCGGAATCTCTTCAGGCAGGGATCAATCCTGTGGAACAGCAACTGAAGCAGGCAGAGACCCGACTGGCTCAGGCCGA
>DASQID010000318.1:0-6045 GCA_035631775.1 Acidobacteriota bacterium | reverse complement strand
AATCCGACAAGGAGGAGGAAGCCGGGAGCCAAAATGACTTTCCTATCTTCTGATTTACCGAGGGACATCGTGGGAGGATCCCTCGCTTCCTAGGATACATCGTGAACCAAAGAATCAGGTGGTACTGCCTGACCGGAATGCTCGCTGTTGCATTCGTGAGCCGACCTGAGGATACGGCCAAACGAGCCGCGACGAGCCTGCAGGTGACACCATCCCCGCTCGTGACGAAGACAGATAGGCTGGACGATCGGATCATCGTGAGGGTGGATGGAGCGACATTTACCTGCTATCGCTTCGGAAGCGGACAGAAGTATCCATACTTCTACCCGGTCAACGGACCTGAATCGGGCCTCTCACTGACAACCGAATCATCGCTTCCGTATCCTCATCATAGGTCCCTGTTCTTCGGCTGCGACAGGGTCAACGGGGGAAATTACTGGCAAGAAGGGAACGAACTGGGACAAATAATTTCGAAGGGACCCAGAGTCTTGAGCGATGGACCTGACATTGTGCAAATCCAGGATGACTGCGAATGGCGCCAACCTGGGCAGAATCCCGTCATGGCGGATCATCGTGATATTCGCATCCGGGCTCCTTCGCGCGCGCTGCGCTTCATCGATTTTATGATCACTCTGACTGCTCTGGTCGACGTCAAAATCGAACGCACAAATCACTCACTTTTTTCTGCCCGGGTCGAACCGGTGCTTTCTGTCAAAAGCGGTGGGATGCTGACGAATGCCGAGGGCTCGTTTGCTGAAAAGGGAACCTACGGGGTCTCCTCCTCGTGGTGTGATTACTCCGGGAAGCACTTTGGAGTAACGGAAGGGATTGCTATTTTCGATTCGCCGGCGAATCCATGGTTCCCCAGTAAATGGTTTACTCGCGATTACGGCTTCTTTTCTCCCACACCCATGGAATGGCTGGGCGAGGAAGGTTACCGGCTGAAACAGGCGGACAGAGTGCAGCTTCAATATAGAGTGATTGTGCACGCAGGTGACTCAAGGCAGGCCGACCTTGCGAGTCTCTTCGAACGGTGGAGGAATACTTCGTCGAGCCCAGCTTCACGCTGATGGACCGCAGGGAAGACGAACCACTACCAGATACCGCGTATGCGTAGAGAACAGTGGGAAATATTCAAGAAGACGGCAAAGCGATTGAGCGATCGCCCGGTTCCCCTGTCGCTGATCATCGATAGTCCCTGGATTCCAGGGTACCTTGGGATCAGCCACCTGGATTACTATTTGGATCCGGAAGTATGGTTCAGCTCTAACCTCCACATAATGGAGGAATACCCCGAAGTCATCTTCTTTCCGTCATGGTGGGTGGAATACGGGATGGCAGCCGAGCCCTCGGTACTTGGTGCAAAGGCCAGCTTTTCATCGAATCAGCCACCTGCGATCTCGCCTTCTCTTTTTCGCGCCGAAGATGTGGAACTTCTGCCGCCGGTCAACTTGCAGAATGATGGCTTTGCGGCGCTGGCCCTGCACAGATATCGGACACAAAAACAAAGGATATTTGATGCCGGATACATCATCCCGGCCGTTGCCGCCCGGGGCCCTTTGTGCACGGCCGCATTCTCCCGTGGCCTGAACGATTTTCTGATGGACGTGACCGAAAGCCCCGGAACGGTCCACAAGCTGCTGTCCCTCACGACGAGGCTGACCGTGGATTGGTTGAGAGCGCAGGCGGAGGCGATCGGTGAAACCGTAGAGGGGATTCTTGTCCTGGATGACATCGTCGGATTGCTCTCCCGAAAGCATTACTTGGAATTTGCCCATCCATACCTGCAACAGGTTTTTGATGCATTTCCCCGCGATTGGGTAAAGGTCTACCACAACGATGCTAATATCAAGCCGATGCTTGAGGACTTGGCGAAGACGGGGTTTGACGTTTTGAACTGGGGCAAGAACATCGATATAACGGAGGTACGCAGGAGAACCGGCGATCGAATCTGTCTGATGGGAAATGTCAATCCGCTGGAGACAGGCACTCGAGGGACTCCCGATGAGGTTAAGGCGGCAACGCTGGAAGTCTTGGATAAGTCCGGCGGTCAGGGCCTGATACTTTCACTCGGAGGGGGCGTGAGCCCCGGTATGCCGGGGATGAACATCCGAGCGATGATGGATGGCCTGCGTCAATTTAACGCCAGGATCCCAAAGACTGCTATGCATTGCCCGAATCTCACGAAATAACGATCCGCAAACTTAACCGTTCGAGCAATTCGTAATATTTGTGGCAGGTTGTCCGTCAAGAGCACACATGGACAACAAACGATCAGCGAGGACCATAGCCGGCTTGCTTTTGTGGATCGTCCTCTGGAGTGGACTCGCACTCGCCCAGAATGATGATGCACCCCTACTCCTAGTCCTGGCTGACACCGGCCAGGTCCGCGACGGGCTCCCGGTGCTGAAGCGCCACACCGAAGAGAGGATGATAGCAGCTGCCCTTTCAAGGGGCTTCCCATTGAAGATGCTTCGCCTGTACCGGAACGTACAGATCTACCTGAATGCGGGCGCAAGTATTCATCCCGAACCCGCCTACCTCTTATTCTCTTCGCATCAGGGGGGCTTTCCGCGTTTCGGATTCTACCTCGAGGACGAAATCAAGCAGGGCGTCGGATATGTCGATCTGTTCAGGACGAAGACATTTGTCGGACGCTTCGGCGCCGTTGACCAGATCTTCCCGCACGAACTCGGTCACATTATCGTGCGCCTCCTTTCGGGTGAACCCACTCCCGGCGGAGCGAGCCAGTTACATGCCATAGCAGTGCGCACGGATCCGAGAGTTGCCTTTCAGGAAGGTTTCGCTGAGCACTTACAGGTGATGGCCGTGGATGATCCGGAAGCCGACTCAAGGACGCACGCTTTGGCGAAGGAAGGCAGCGAGCGGCTCCTGGCGGAACGGCAGCTGGTCCTTTACCGCCGTGAACTACAGGCGTTTTGGTCCTTTGCCTCACCCAAGAAAATGGGCTTTCTGTTCTGGTACAGCCCAACAGAGCAAGTCTTGCGCTACCATTCGGTAAAGGAAAATGCCTTCGCAAGGGCACCGGAAATCCCCGACCGTCTTCTAAACCGGCGAAACCTATATCCCGCCTACCTGCTCGAGAACATATTTCCCGGCACTCCGGCAGGGCGGCCAAAACCCGCGTCAGTCATGCTCTCGACCGAAGGCGTCGTGAGCAGCCTGTTTTATCGCTGGGTGCGCGATCTGGAGTTGGAGGGCCGATATGTCGATGAGTCTTTCTACTCGCGATTCGGAACAGGCCGGGACTCGATCTCTCCGGTGGAAAACGCATACCTCAAGCTCTTTCACGCGATTCACATGGGGCGTTCGCAGGATGTGACAGGCGTAATCGAAAGCTACAAGAGCGCTTTCCCTGGAGAGTCCCGCATTATTGACAAGATTCTCGCCGACGTTCTTTTGAGACAGCGGCCGGCCAAGTCGGTATCGGTCTGGCTCGCCAATCCCGATTTTCAAGTGGGCACGGGACTCTTCGATCAGTTCAGAAGCGTGTCGCGTGTCCATACCTTTGATCTGAATGCTGCCACTGTTGTTGACCTGCTTGGAGTGCCTGGGATGAGTCGTGGTCTTGCCGAGACGATTCTCAAGACCGGTCCCTACTCCAGCCTTGCCGATTTGGAGCGCGCTCCGGGGATGTCCACTCAGGTCTTCGACCGATTCAAGATGATGGCAAGGGAAATGGAGAGGATTAATGGCAACTTCGAGGGGAGCGCCATGGAAAGCCTCCCCCGGATCGTGATGTCATACCTGTGGCGTGCGCTGCTCGTCCTGGCCCTGGCATCGATCTCCGGCGGGATGCTGTACCGACACATTCGCCAGGTCGAATTGCTTCGATCCCTGACAAACGGTCTTGCGATCTCGTTTCTCGTGGTGGCGTTCAGCTGGTCTGTGATCGGAGCAGAGGGCATCCTGGGGTACCTGATCCCTTTGCTGATCTTTGCACTTCCTTCCACGTTGTTTCAGTTGGCCATGAAGAGATGGAAGCTGGCCCTCCCCGAGCTTGTCGCCTGGGTGGCCGCCGCACTCCCGGCAAAGCTCCTGACTTATCCTTGGTTCTGACCGGGACATGCCCTAGGCCACTCGAGTGCTGATGTTGTCTCGACGCCGGACACCGGGATCTCCACCGAGTCACCTGCACCTGATTTGGAAATACCAGATCAATCTGTAATCATTCTCCGAAAGCACTCGCACCAAAGGGAGAACCTATGGATACGAAGCTCGTGCAGGCCGGATTGTTGATGGTCTGGCTCTCAACCGTGGCGGCGCAGGCGCAAAGTACCGACTTAAGCGGTAAGTGGCAGATCACGGTCATGCACCATGGCTCTGCGGAGCATGCAGCACTGACTCTCAAAACTGCCGACGGTCATTCAACAGGGGAGATGTTCGGGGATGCTTTCGAAGTCACACTGAATGACGGGCGGCGCGCGAAGCGGCACCAAACTCCCTGGTTGCGGCTTGGCTGATGCATTCCCCCGCGGATAGATTTTTCACCAGAAAGAGGTCAATTTTCGCAGTCGCTTGACAGCCCGAGGTCGTCGAGACAAGATGACGATGATACATTCCCTCAACAGGAGGGTTAGACCATGAATCGCTAGTCCTGCGGCCATTCATGACCTTCACTCACAAGGATGTTAGATTGAAAGCTAAGGTCCAGTTCTTATTGCTAGGCACTGTTGCTGCCATGCTTGTTGTGCTTCTTTGGTGCACGTCGTGGCAGGTTGCAGACAAGTATCCAAGGAATGTTGCACAGACCAAGGCAGGTCAGATTGAATATACACTCCATGGACAAGGTCCAGTTGTCCTGAGACTCACTGGCTCGATGGATGACTGCGAATCCGCCGGCGGAAATGAAGCCTTATTGGCGGCAGGTTTTTCGATCCTCACACCCTCCCGGCCAGGCTACGGGAAGACTCCCCTTTCGGTAGGAAGGACCGCACCAGAAGCTGCGCACTCGATGGCCGCTCTCATGGACACATTGGGCATTTCAAGCGCAAACGTGATTGCGGAATCCTGCGGAGGGCCAACAGCGATTTATCTGGCAGCCCGACATCCTGAGCGGGTCGGCAAATTGGTCCTAGAAGAGGCCGTCTCGAAATACATGAAGGATTTAGATCCCAAAGGTTTTGAAACCCGAAAGAAGTTCTACGATTCGCAGTATGGCTACATGAGTTTTATGTTGAAAGTGCTTGCGAGGGTGGCGCCAAGATCCCTGGCGCGTGTCACGATGAGTATCTTCGGAACGCATGATCCGGATGAGGCTGTAAAAGAGATGAGCGAGGCAGATATTGACGGGTTATGTAGCTTCTACCTTCGGTGGCAGCCTTCCTGGGGTAAAGCGGCTTCCAACGATATGGAACAGGGCACGGAGGATGCGGTACTGAACTCGATTAAGGCGCCAACCCTGATTGTGCACAGTCGGAAAGACGCAGCGATCCCATTTGCGGTAGCGGAGTATTCCCATGCGAATATTGCTGGATCCGAACTATGGGAGGCGCCAACCTGGAGTCACATGATATCGGGCCCCGGAGCTGCCGCGGTTGACACGAAGGTCGTTGAGTTTCTGAAGAGGTAAAAGGCGACGATGGGTACCTCGATCGAGCGCAAGCTTCCTTTGAAGAGGATGCGATCAAAACCTGCTGTGCCGCCCTTGATTCGGCCCTCGTGCCGTTTCAAAAACCGCTCCATGGCAGTCCTCTGTATGTGTTTTGGCCAAATGCAAAATGCCGGAAGAGGCCATGGAGCGCGGCCGGCGGCTAACTCTCAAATTTGGTTGTGGCCGCCGGCCACGCCGGGAATTTTTTGGCAGATTGTTTATTTCAAAACAACAATGACCTTCGAATTCGCCGGATTGTCTGCCGCGTCTTTCACCCGAACTGAGATGACGTGCTCGCCCGCAGAGAGTCCCGGGATGACGACATCGAAGCTCTCGCTTTCTGAATCCAGAATCCCGTCGACAGACAGCATCGGACGAGGATCGCCGGCATCTACCGCGTAGCTGGCCTCCGAAAGTGGCGTGGCGCTGTC
>DASQID010000317.1:0-2239 GCA_035631775.1 Acidobacteriota bacterium | reverse complement strand
ACTATCCGGCATTCAGACGACCGGAAAAACGATAGTCATCGCCCCGGGATAGTGGAAGCCACTCCCACCTTATGCCCCAGTCCACCTTCATGTAGGGCTTGGCCCCTGCGCTCAGTACCTTGGCAACTTCAAGGGCAACATTCGACTGCGCCCTCAGTCTCTTCTCGGGAAGATAGAGCACCTTCCACTGCAATCCCGCCTCATATTTTACGGACGGCCCGTCGGCATAAAGCGAGGACGAGACAGATCCTTCCGGATGTCCGATGAAGCGACGATCTGAGATCGACGCATCAGCGTTCCACTCCCACTTGTCATTGATGATTGAGGACACTCCACCGCCCAACTCCAGTTTTCGGAGCTTGAACAGGATTGGGGAAACTCCGGCGCCTGAGTGAGGAACGTCCCAGTTTTCGTTCCTGCCATCCAGCCATAGCCGGAGGCGCCATCCGGGATCGCCCTTCAGAGGGCCGGAGTATTCGGCAAAGGCTCGCCGCTTTTGTGCGTCCCATCGATAGAAGGATTCGAAATTCGAGGCGGAACCGCCGATGTCGAACGAATCGAAGCGAATCGTCTGATAGGGAATTTCCTTGAACGAAGTCAGCAGCTTGATGAGGACGCCGCCGTCCCGTTCGAGCGCATGAAAAGACAGATCGAAGTCGCCATTCCGTCGCGGCCTGAGCTCAAAACGGAACGTAGAAAAAACGTCCATCCATTCGAGGCGTTCCCGGGAAAGCACAAGGTCTTTCAGGTCCAGGCGGCTCGCAGGCGAAAATGCAAGGGCACGATCCAGCAACACAGGATCCAACTTTGGGACCGTCCCGGTGTCGACCGACTCGATCATTGGCCTTCCGATACGGTTCCAGTACTTGAGCGATGCCTCCAGGTTGCCCTGCAGGAAATAGAGGGTGGCGAGAAAGTCATTACCATAGGAATCGCGCGGGTCGGCCTTCAGGGCGTGCCGCAGTTGTCGGATGCTTTCCGCTGCATTGCCTTGCTTGAAAGCGATCCCAGCCAACTCCAGTGGAAACCTCTTGTCGTACGCGGCCTTTTTGCGACCTTCCTCAAAGGCCCGTCTAGCCTCATCGAGGCGGCCTAGGCGGGACAATGCCATACCCCGGCAGAAATCCAACTCGGTCGGATTCTCAGGCGATGAGAGGAATGTGTCTACGACGGCCTGATATTGTTTGTCAGACAGCAGCCTTTGGGCGCAGAACACGCGGCTCGACGTGCCGCATATTGACTTGATGTCGGGTGAGTCTGCCCGTGACCATGAAGTTGTCGGCAATAGCAGGACAACCAGCCAAGCCGCCGGCATGAGGCGGAGGCACTGGAGCACGCGAACGCTATGAGGCGGCCGAGGGCAAAGTATTCTTTGGCAGCGACGCCTGCTCCTACTCCCCATTTTCACGGGAGAGCAAGCAGGGTCCAGTCACCTGAGCCGTGCCAATCCCTTTCAAACGTCGCGCGCTTGATCTTGAGCAGTTTGCGACGGGCAGGATCATTCACCAGCACAACGCCCTGCTCCGTATCGATTCCTGCCACCACCGTGTAGTGGGGGACAGGAGTTTTGAGGCAGACAATCAGCGGACGGCCTTTGGAGAGGTGCTCCTGGAGATCCTGCCATGAACCGCTGAATACAAACACGCGAAATCCCTGCTCCTCCAGATATCTTTCCATCGACTCGGCGCGAATGCCCCGCGCCGCCGAAGAGTAGAGCTTCCGATAGATGCTCAGCTCCTCTTCGCGTCTGGAAGAAGGCCTCCGTGTACTCGTATTCCAGTACTCCAGGACCATGGCAATGCAGGCGGATCCACAGCCCTCGTGAGATTGCCGGACAAACGGCACATCGAGCCAGATCTCACGGCCCAGGGCAAGGGAGCAGGAGAGAAGGATCAGACCGCCCATGGCACCAATGCGCCGCACTGGAGAGATGATCGCCATGGACACACTATCTTTCGACGATAATCAACACGATCACTGCGGTTGCCAGGGCGATAACTATATAGGTGAGCTGCTGCGTAGTGAGTGCCCCCGCCGCCAGGTCTCTCTGGATCTTCCCGGTGCGGGTAGCCAGTTTCGCGAGTTCCTGATCGTCCAATTGAGAGACAGCCCGATCGATTCTGACCGGATCCAGGCGGGCACTCCTGAGTGCTTTGGCAGCCGGTTCCGAGGAAAAGAACTTGCGGACCTGGTCAAGATCGTTCTGTCTTGCACGCGCAGCTTCAACCATCGCCGCCCG
>DASQID010000316.1:0-4149 GCA_035631775.1 Acidobacteriota bacterium | reverse complement strand
ACGGAGAGATCCAGCCGCAGTATCGCACGGAGATTCGCTCCCGCTGGACGGACAAGAACCTGTACTTCTTGTTCGTTTGTCCTTACGAGAGCCTGAACCTGAAACCCCAGCCCAGCACCTCGACCGAGACATTTCGGCTCTGGGATTGGGACGTGGCCGAGGTGTTCATCGGTTCAGATTTCCACAACATCCGGAGGTACAAGGAATTCGAAATCTCTCCTCAGGGAGAATGGGTCGATCTTGATATTGATCTGGCAAATCCCCACCACGAAGATGGCTGGACCTGGAACTCCGGATTCGCCGTGGCAGCTCGCATCGATCCGGCGGCGAAGGTTTGGTACGGAGCCATGCGAATCCCGTTTTCCGCCCTCGTTGGGGAAACTCCGCATGCTGGCCAAGAGTTCCGCATCAACCTCTTTCGCAGCCAGGGGCCACCGCCTCATCGGATTCACATCGTATGGCAGCCTACTATGAGCGACACGTTTCATGTTCCGGAGCGGTTTGGCCTTCTTCGTCTCGCGAAATCGGCTGTGAAATAAAGACGATCGCGGTGCCGACCCTCTAACCTTCGACGACTGCCGGCTTTCTTGAGACTCTCGTGTGATTTTCCACGAATCTCTTCTCGGCGGGAGTTCCTAGATCCCTCCGGCGGCCTTCCTGCGAGCATCGAGCGCTTACTTTTCCTAGACAAACGAAAAGAAACGATATATAACGAAACCGTTCGATACAGCCTGGAAATCGGGATCATTCGCCACGCTGTCTTCTCTCAACCCGATAACCGCAACGATAGATTCGGTTTGCCGTGAAGTTGGAGTTTTAGTCGCGCGCTCCTGCGAACCGTATTGGCAAATGATTTTGCGGAGGAAGAGGCAATTCGCTATACAAATCCCGCGTCCGCGTCAGACCGAGGATATAAGCCTATGCAGCGTAGAGATTTTCTAAAGAGTGCTGTCACTGTTGCAGTAGCTGCGGAACTTGGAATGGGCAAGGCACAGGGGAAAGTTCCCGCCCACAACTGGGGAAACTACGACTTCGGTTCTGGTCCCCAGGTGACCGACCGCCTGAATCAGGGTCCGTTCCCTCAATACCCACCCGATGCCGTTATTCCCACTGACGACGTGGTGATGACCACTACCCCTTCGGAAGACGTCGTGCCGAACTATGGCAAGGGACTGGTGACCTATATCACGGCAGACAGCGGCACGGAGGAAATAAAGTCAGACAATATTCCTCAGGCGATCGAAGACCTGGTTCGATTTCCCTTGGGCCAGCAACTTTACATCCGTCCGACCTGGAGGGAGGTTCAGCCCCGACCTGGACGCCTGGAGATGCCCGATTACCTGAAGCTGGTTTTTGAATTGGCCAAGAAGAACAACAAACGGATCGGATTGCGAATTCAGATGAGCGCTCCGGACTACACACACGAAGCCGCCCTCCCGGATTTTGTCCTTGATAAAGTGCCGAAAGTTGATCTGGTCCTTAGCGATCGGGAAAGCAGCGCTTCGGCGCAAAGATACTTGAAGAATCCGCATTCTCGGTATCAGCCCCGGTTTGACCATCCCTCTTTTCAGCAGGCCTTCAAAGATCTGGTCGGCCTTTTGGCGGCGGAATTCGATGGCAACCCTCTCATCGAGTTTATCGATACCTTCATGTACGGTTTTTGGGGTGAAGGGCATACTTGGCCGTTCGCCAACAATCCTTTCCCTGACTACCTGACAGCAGAGCGCACCTGGACCAACATGCTTGAAGTCCAGCTCGAGCACTTTTCAAAGACTCCTCTGCTGACCAATACTCAACCGGACTTCAGCCGGGTGGGTAATTCAGAACTGGTAGAGCGCACAGTTCGCAGCAATAACTGGATCCGGAGCGACACCATCTTCATCGAGAACGAGCAAATTGAAGCGCTCAGCAACCGCCCGCCGTGGATCGCCGCGCTGCTCGAGCAAGGGGTTCCGGGCAAACCTCCTGACCCGAGCACCGCGCACGAAGGGGTATCCCCGGCGGAGAACATGATCTCTCATGTGATGGATGTCGGGGCGAATTACTGGTCGCTGTGGAACTTTCACCAGATCAGCGCAAAGAACCTGATGAGCTACTACCAGGCTTATCCGGCGGCATTCGACCGGATCAATCGCCGAATTGGCTATCGTGTGCGGCCGTCTTTCATCTGGAGCTATGAAGATGGGGGCTACCTGGGCCTGATCGTCGGCTTCGCCAACGATGGCATCGCGGGCGTTCCGGGCGTGCTGCGGGTGACCGTCGAGAGCGAGGATGGCAAGGTGCTTAAGGGTGGTTGTCTCGATGCTGGATATCCTTTGCCGGGCAAGATCCGGCAGGCGCAGTTTGTGCTTCCGCAAGGTACGCAATGGAAAGGCCTGAGACTGAGAGCGGAGCTCGAGGTGAAGGGGATGCGCTATCCCGTGCAGTGGGCGTGTCACCAGAAACTAAATGACGACGGCTCTCTGACTCTCCGCCCCAACCTCCGCCAGGCCGTTTAGAAGCAACGCCTGTCGGGTACCGATGCGTGGGACCGAGTTCCAGAGACACACGAGAATAGGGGCTTACCAATGCGAAGGCGGGATTTTGTCAAAGCGAGTGCGGCGCTAGCCGGAGCGAGTGCCCTTGCGCCCCGCAGCATGTGGACGGATGTGCCTGACCATCTCTGGGAGGGTTACAAATTTGGCTCGCCCCAGGTAACCAACCGGCTGGACCAAGGGCCTTTCGGCATTACGCAGGATGAAGGCTGGTTCACCATTTTTGCCACGCAGCCTTCGCGCGATCACATCCGGAATTTCGGCACCGGCCTGGTCGGCTACTCCTGGGAGGAAAATGGCCCTGCGCTGGGAGTGTCATGTGGCAGAGAGACGTTGGAACAGAGCATCGAAAAAATGGCGTCGCTGCCCTTTGTGGACGTCTTGTACATCCGGTGCGATTGGCGGGATGTGCAGACGAAACCCGGCCAGCTGAACCTGTCCGCTGTGTGGGAAACCACTTTCGATGCGGCAAAGCGTCACAACTTAGGGGTTGGATTTCGCATTCAGATGTCCAGCCCCAATATCCAGCCGCAGAAGCTTTCCATTCCTGACTTTCTGCGCGAGAAAGTCCCCGTTGTCAATATCGGCCACAAATCGACCGAGCACCGTACCAATTTTGATTTCTACGAGCCGCGATACGACGCGCCGGAATTTCAAAAGGCCTTTGCCGAATTGAATGACCTCCTTGCCGCTAAGTTCGGCGACGATCCGCGTTTGGAATACATGGATTTGATGATGTACGGCTTTTGGGGTGAAGGTCACACCAACGACATACCAAGCCCGTTTCCCGACTACCTGACCGCAGAGAAGACGTTTGTCGGCATGACACAGTTGCAGATCGAGACCTGGAAGAAAACCCCTCTAGCAGTCAACACTCAGCCCGACATCAGCAACGTGGGCAATCGTCAGGTTCAGGATCTCGCCGTTCGTTCGGGATGCTGGCTGCGCTCGGATAGCCTGATCATGGATGAGCCCATCCAGATTGAGGAACTCGGGCATCGGCCCCCCTGGCTTGCCACAGTCCTCGAGGACGGTGCGAACCGGCACCACGTGCTTCCCGAATACGCAGCAGAAGAACAGGCGTGTCTAAGCAAGCTGCCGGGTTCGATGCTCACGTTTGTGGGGCAAGACAACGAAGGTCAGCCCGCCGATGACTATCCTCACAGGATCGGCGGGCCAATCGCGCGGCCCTACCGTGAGAGTGCCGGCTTTCATGCCCTCGACATCGGTTCAAACTATTTCGGGCTCTGGACGGAAGCTGACAACGTTCGCCGTTATTACGAGAGGTACCCCGACTCTCTTCACGCCATGGAGCAAAGGCTCGGGTATCGTGTCCGGCCTTCATTAGTCTGGCAGAGAAAACGCTATGACACGATGGAGCTAATTCTCGGAATCGTCAACGACGGGGTGGCTGGCGTCCCAGGTGTGCTGGGCATTAACGCCGAAAGTCTGGACGGTCGAATCAAGGTTGGGGGCAACTTTGATGCAGGTCAGCCGTATGCGGGTCAGTTGCGCGAGGCTTCAATCATTCTTCCCAAAGGCATGGACGGACAGCAGATCATTCTTCGCGCGGAATTGGAGGTCAAGGGCGTACGCCGCCCCGTTCGATGGGCGT
>DASQID010000315.1:0-9083 GCA_035631775.1 Acidobacteriota bacterium | reverse complement strand
TCCCGCTCGACCAAAGCGACAGAACTCCTGAACACGACCGCCCTTTCTGTCGCCCTCCAGTGCTCTCGACTTCCTCAATTCCCAACCCCGGGCTGCGCTGCGCTTGCCCGGGGCTACTGGCTTGCCCCCCTCCGGGGGGCTTCGTCAAGCCACCCGCTCTGCGGGTGGTAGCTGGCTGAGAGCCAGTCCTGAGACACAAAACTGCGAAGGGACTCGAGCGCCTTGTTATTTCAGGCGCTTTTTTAGAACTACCAGCACCGACTTCGTGTTGTCCAGGTGGGCAGTCTCCTTGCCGACCTCGAGATACTTCGTGAGCACTTCCTGAGCGCGCTTGTCGTCCTTCTTGCTCTGGTAGAGGAGCATGCCGAGTTCGTAATATGCTTCGGCGTTTTCCGGATTTGCCTTAATCGCCCTCTCGAAGGCGAGTTGTGCGACCTCAGAATTACCCTGGTTGGACTGAGTCTGGCCCAGCTTGAACATGACCTGATCCACGGGCTGATTGCCGGCCGAGCCTGAATCCGCGTAAATATTCAACGCTTCATCGTACTTTTTTTCCTTCAGGTAAAACTGTGCCAGTGCCGTCTTGAAGGACGCATTGTCGGGCGCAAGCTCAATCGCCTTCTTGAAGGTCGCCACCGCCGGATCGTACTGGTTCAGCTGTGCCTGGGTCTTGGCAATCTGAGCCAATACCACGGCCTGCTGGGGCTTTCTCTGTTCGGGAACCATTTTCAGGGCTTCCTGGTATTTTGTCAGGGCGTTTGCGTAATCCTTTGCCTGAAACAGCTTGTCTCCCTCTGTCAGAATCTCCTGGGCCTTGTTGAGTATTTCGCTCTCCTTGAATTCCACGATTTTCTTCCGCAGGTCTGCGTAGGCGGGCTCTCCGGGTTTCAACTGGACGGCTTTGTCGATGCTCTGCAAGGCGTCGTCAAACTTACGGGCCCGGGCAAGGGCAAGCGAGAGGTTGTAATACAGGTCGGGATCGTTATTCTGGAGTTTCAGCGCTTCACTGTACTTCTGAGCCGCCAGATCAAATTTCTGTTCCGTGAGTGCTTTATCAGCGTCGGAACGCAGCTTGAAAAGCGGCAAGGAGGCCTGGAGACTGTTTACTCGCTGCTGCAGCTCATTGTACGGGGGGGTCTTCCCATCCTTGGGCGTCGGCAGAGCCGAAAGCACCGTCAGGAGCTGAGAGGTTTTCTTGAGAGATTCGTCGGCCTGATCCCACCTGTGCTGCTGAATATAGGCGATGGATAGATTGAAGAGGGCCTCGGCATTGCTGGGATAGATATCGAGCGATTCCTCGATGGCCTTCTCCGCATCGGCGAACTTCTTATCTCGCGCCTGGGCATCCTTATCCTGCACTGCGGCAGACAATGCCTGGCTTCCCTGGCTGAGCAATTCCTGGGCCTTCTGCGCCACTGCCTGATCTTCGAAATAGAGCTTCTTCTGGCTGTCTCCCTGCTCGAATTTCAGTGTCGCCGACACCGGATTGCCGCCCTTCAAGATGACGAATTCGTACAATGCTGGCGCGAATCCTTCCTTGTGCGCCATCAGCCGATATGCGCCATCATCAAGCTTGAAGAGCGTTATTCCCTTGCTGTCGGATTTCTTGTCTCCCTTCCATTTGAGCGTCTCGAGCTGCTGCACATTAACAGTCGCTCCGGCTACCGGATTGCCGGCAGAATCCTGGCATTTGATCTCGAGAGGGGTTGACGCTGCATGGGCGGAGACGGTGAGGAATAGGACCAAGAGGCAGACCAAGGGAAGTCGATTGAGATTGAAGTATATGTTTTTCATGATTTTTGGTCTCAAATGTTAATAAGATACCAGCGAGGCATTCTATACGACAGATTCGCAGGGGACAAGGGAACAAAGCAAGCAGGATCTTATTTTACGGCCTTTTGCCAAGCGATTTGGCACTGCTCGTGCCGGCCAGTCCCGCCTCCTTCAGCGCATATTCCGGCAGAGCTGCTCTTTTTTGTTCGTTGAGGCGACCTTGGTTTGTCCAATCGCCTGCAAGCGTCGCCCGAGCTCACTTACCAGGCCAGCTCAACGGATGTTTCTGCGCAGTTCCCGCTCGCGTTTTTGAAAGGGCGTTTCCTGCCGGGAGATGCGTTTGTAACCGAAATACAGAGATATCGCCGCCACCGCAAGGTGGAAATATCTGTATTGTGCGTCGAAAAACGCGATCCCGACGAAACCAAGCCCTACGAGAACGGCCAGGAGGCCGGGGGCCTTTTCAGAAATCCAGGTTGTGTTCATCGAATTCCCGGGCACGCTTTTCAGCTGCCCCTTGTTCATTTCTCGCCAACCCAAGCGGAGTATAACTCCACTTCTTACCGCTCCACTACTACTATAGAGGCATGGGCAGTCCGCCGGGCGGGGAGGGTGGTTCGCTATTCCGGCTCCGCCACTTTCTTTTTCGCCGATCTGGTCTTGCGAACGCCTGTTTTCGCTTGCCTTGCCGTGGACACGGACTTTCGGCGGCGCTTCCCCTGGTCTTTGCCCGGCTCGGGCGGCTCGACTTCAACCGCGGCCGGGATTTCAACAAGGACAGGCGACTCAACTAAAGAAACGGGTGCCTGCTCCACCTCGGTGGCAGGCGTGGGGACCGGCTCGGCCGGTGTAACCTCGACAGGCTCAGGAACAGCCTCGACCTTTTCCGCAACCGCCGGGAATCGCTCGCCCGGAAATATCCGAAGAATGCCCTGACGATTACGCTCGACACGCAGCAGCCCATCGCGCTGCGCCTGTCTCACGAGGTCGTAAATGCTAGAGAAGCCAAACTGCTTCTCATCAAAGGGCGGCTGCTTCGAGTGCAGGAACTGTTTGAAGTTGCGCAGATACATGGGCCAATGTAGCCTGCTGTTGACCTTTTGAAGGAGTTCGGACAGAGTGCGGACTGCCTCCACACTCTGTGGGGCCGGCGGAGGTTGCTGCTGCGGAAGTGAAGCGGTGGCTTCCGGCGGCTTGCCGGCCGGCTCGGATGCAGCTTCGCCCGGGACGACCGCCTGTTCCTGATCCTTCAACTCGACGATCAGGCTTCGATCCATCTGCTTGAGCACAACGTGCCCGGCATCGGCCAGCTTCCCAACGAACTCACGGAAGGTGCTGACCCCATAGTCCTTCTCCGAGAATGTGGAATCGAGCTGGAGCAGCGTGCTCTTCAGAAGCCCCAGCTGCGGCGAAACCTCGCGGTCTGAAAGCACCTTAAGCGCCCGCCGAAGCAGCGGCAGAGACCTCTCCAGGGATACAGACACAGGTCCGGGGGCCTTTCCGGAAGTTCTCCGGGATCCTGTCTGTACGTTCACTATGTTTTCGTAGGCGATGAATTCGTGGCAGTTCCTCTGCAGTACGACGCTGGTGAATTGGCGACCTCCGACAATAAAAACCATTTTGTCATACTGCTTGAGTTTTTCGACCAGGGCAATAAAGTCGCTGTCGCCCCCCACTATCACGAAGGCATTAATGTGGTTGCGCGTAAACGCCATCTCGAGGGCGTCCAGAGCAAGAGCGATGTCCGCTCCGTTTTTGTCCCCGCCCGGTGTTAGGTTTCTCTGGACCATCTGTACAGCATGTTGCGTCATGGCTCGGCTGAAATCCTCAGCCCTCTTCCAGTCCCCATAAGCGATCTTCGTTACGACTTCTCCCCGTTCCTTGATCGCCTCCAAAACCGTGCCGACATCGAAATTTCGGTTCATAGACTGCTTTACTCCGATGGCTATGTTGTCGAAATCGATGAACACGGCGATTTTCAATCGTTCTTCGCTCAAGATGCACCCCTCAGGGCCGGCAGTCTTGCCCAGGCCCTGTTTTCTACATTACATCAATCTGGAGCCGAATACGATCTGCTCTTTTCTCGGCTCCTTCCCCGCATCCCCGTGTCACTCGACTCCGCGTCTTGTCGCCGCATCGGACCCCACTCACAAAAAGCAACGACGCGATAGACGGATTCGAAGAATCACCGCTTCAGCGAATGAATAGCCGTTGACGAAGGTGGGGCAAGCACTTGGACGTTTGCAGTACGAAAAGCGACTACAGCTGCGGGACGGGCTTGGTCAACTCAAGGCGGCCATCCACGATCTGGATCCTGAACTCCGGATCGAAGGAGCCCCTTGTTTGCCTGCCCGCCTCCAGATCGGCCTGAAGAGACTCGCGGGGTTCGGCCAGCTCGAGAAGTCCGTCAATCAATTCCTTGGGGTCGGCACTCACGTGCCTGAAACGGATGTAAGCCATATTCTGGCTGCCTTCCGAAGGCATGTCCTCCTCCGGATAGAGGCCCCCATAACGATCGACGAATGCTGCGAGTTCACGGGTTTTTGATGGAGAACCCACAAGGCGGGCCCAGCCTCGGACCGAGGTCGCGGGGAGTCGCGCCACCTCCAACGAATTCTCCGGGGAAGTCGGAACGCCCCGAACGCACGCCTTCCGCGGCCATTTGATCCGGACCTCACCCCGTGTGACCGCGAGCTGGAGGACCGGGCCACTCGAATCCCTCAGGGCCAGTTCGCCCCCAGGCATAGCCTCCCGTAATTCCGGGGGGATGGAATCGATAATGGATATAAGTTCACAAGCAATGCCGGTGAGCGCCGGGCAGCCCGCAGGCTGTGCTTGTCGTACTATGATCGCGCTGGTCTTGGGAATGAATTCGAGCCAGTTGGAACGGAGCTGAGCCAACCGTTCGCTGATTTCCCAGGGAAGAGAACCGAGGCGGATCTGACCTTGATACTCCAGTACGACTTGCATACTCTTACCTCCAGGGTCGGGCCGGAGCCTCGGGCACCGCTTCATGGCGTGGATCATTCCACCTAATCGTGAAGATCAGGCCCAATAGCACCGTGCCCGAGTTGCCGCCACAGGATACCGGATCCAGACGCGTGCGGCTACCAAAAACGGCCGCCAAGAGTGGTGTCAGATCCGGGGAAAACGATTCTCGACACTACGGGAGTGCAATAATACAAAATGAAACTTTCAAGGCTTGACACCAGGTGACTGTTCCGGAGGCCTCCTCAATTCTGCGGGAATTGCCGGAAGGAAGAGCAGTCCAATCAGGTCACATACAATCAGGAGCGCGGATGTCGTGAGGGCGATAAGAAGCGCGTTGCTGCCAGGGACAGCCAGGAGCGCAAGCCCTTCCACATACGCCCATTCGCGGATTCCAAGACCACCGAGACTGATAGGAAACATGGTAACCAGGGTCATAAGCGGGAAAAGCGCGGAAAAGCCTACGAAGTCCACCGGATGTCCGGTGGCAACCGAGACCTTCTGAAACATCCAGTAAACCAGCGCAGAATTGAAAAATGAATAAGCGCTCACCTGGGCAATCGCTCCAGGGGAGAGGCGTATCGTTATCAGTGCCCGATGGAAGTCCGCGATCAGTGAGAGAGCCTTCCGCAGGAGGGCACCGGTGTTCTGTGTCTGCAATCTTTCGTAAATCCGATCCCCTTTCCACGCGAGCAACAGCGCAGTGAGGATGCCGGCCCAGATGGCCGCATAGGCGAGCCAAAGTGGAACGCCCCGCCAGACCACGGGATGAATCAAGATCGCCGCCGTGCCGTATATGAACAGGGAGATCATGCCGGCGGCGCGATCCTGAAGCACCGACGCAAGTGCCAGATGGAGAGGTTTCCGCATTTTGCGGCTGAGGACATATGACTTTACTACGTCCCCTCCAATGAGCGAGGGGAGGCCTATGTTGAACAGCATTCCGACGAAGTACAGTTGAACGAATGTGAGATAACCGCCTCGCAGGTCAAGTCCGGCAGCGAACAGGCGCCAGCGCTGTGCACATGCGAGCTGGCCGACCCAGCAAACAACCACCAGGAACGCCAAGAGTCCGCCGTTGAGTGCCCCCAGGTCATGCCGGATCTTTGAGATGTCGACCGACCTGAAGACCAGAAAGAGGAGTAGAGCCGTAACAAGTACCTTCAAGGTCGGGGTCAATGCTCTTGGTGCTTTCATAAGTTCGCGGTTCACAATTCGCGGTTCAGGGCAGACGGACAGCAGAATACGAAATACCTCCTGGTCGGACCTTTGCCGTTCTGTGCGAGTATATCAGCACAGGCGCACTCTCTGACTTGGACAATTCACCAATCAGATGGAACTGCCCGTGGTGGCATTGCCTCAGCCAAATGGGTCCCGCG
Source organism: Acidobacteriota bacterium (assembly GCA_035631775.1). Taxonomy (GTDB): domain Bacteria; phylum Acidobacteriota; class UBA6911; order UBA6911; family UBA6911; genus DASQID01. The sequence goes on along the minus strand of DASQID010000315.1, from coordinate 2,943 downwards.
TTCCTTCGCGTCCTCGCGCCTTTGCGGTGGCTCTTCAAAAAGCCACCGCAAAGACGCGAAGGCTGAATTGGCAAGGATTTGAACGATTGTAGTATGGAGACCTCCCGGTCCGTGGAAACCCTTCGCCTTCGAGGCGAGGGTTGTCAGGTAAGCCGCCGCCAAGACGCAATGCACAATGACAGGCACCGGTTGCACCTCGGTCCGCAGTCTTTACAGCTTTGTATCGTCTATGGTAGCTTGAACCACCTCCGCTTTGAGATTGAGCGAGCAGCGCGCGAGGTTCGAGCAACCTCCATGGATCGAGCTACAGCTGAATTGTGGATGCGGGAAGCCCTGATCGAAGCTGCCAAGGCTGCTGGAGAAGGTGAGGTTCCGATCGGGGCGATCTTACTCATCAACGAGAAAATTGCCGGACGGGGTCACAATCACTCCATTCGCGCGCATGATCCCAGCGCTCACGCCGAGATCCTCGCCCTGCGCCACGGTGCTCACAGCATGCACAACTATCGGCTCCCCGGCTCGATACTTGTCGTTACCGTCGAGCCCTGCGTGATGTGTGTGGGGGCCATGATCCAGGCAAGAGTCGAGCAAATAATTTATGGTGCGCCCGACCCGAAGGCAGGGGCGGTAGATTCTCACTTCCACCTTGCAGACACCCCCATACTCAATCACAGGATCAACGTGCTCTCGGGGATCCTCGAGGAGGAGTGCAGTTTGCTCCTCAAAGACTTCTTCCAGGCCCGCCGCTAGCTCCGTGCACGCGGATGCCCGCAGCTGGCGCGATGCTACCAATAGCGTTCGCGCGGGTAGCGCCGAAAGTCGATTCTCCGGTAGCCGTCCCGATAGCCCTGCCGGTAGCCGTCTTTGTACCCTTTCTTATATTGACCGTTATTGTGGAAATACCCCCGATCGTAATAACTGCCTGCACGATCATATTCCCTGCTGTGGTAATTGTTGCGCAGGTGCAAACGGCTATCGTATTCACCCCGGCGAATGCCGTTCCGGTAACCTTCGTCGAATCCCGCTCTGTAGGCAGCGTGTTTGTCGCGGTCCCTGTAGTCGCGATCGTAGGATGCTGCTATCGAAGGAATGATCAAAGTCAAGAAAGCCGCACAGATTATTGACTTTTCAAGCACTCTCATAGGCCCTCCTACTCTCTGGAATTGTAGATGCCTCCGGATCGCAGATGTTTCAGGACATCGTGCTTGGAATTGTGGAACTCGACGGGCGGTGCTTTATTTATTTCCGACCATTGAGTAGGATTGCATCCGATGATAGGTCAAACGATAAAACAATACATTGTGGAGGACGTGCTGGGTAAGGGCGGGATGGGAACAGTCTACCGCGCACGCGATACGCGCTTGCAGCGGCAGGCAGCCCTTAAGGTCCTCCCCGCCGATCTGACAGCCGACCCGGATCGAAGACATCGGTTTTTTCAGGAGGCTCGTTCAGCCGCCGCGATCACACATCCCGCCATTGCTCAAGTCTACGACGTCGATGAGGTCGACGGCATCACCTTCATCGCGATGGAACTTGTCGAGGGAAAAACCGTACGGCAATTGATCTCCGATAAGGACTTGGACCTGCTTTCTTCGCTGGACATTGCCATTCAGGTTGGCGAAGGGCTTGCGCGGGCTCACGAAACAGGGATCGTTCACCGGGATATCAAATCAGAGAACATAATGGTCACCCGTGACGGTCACGCCAAAATTCTGGATTTTGGCCTTGCCAAACTCAGTCCCCTGCAAAATGTCGACTCGGGTAAAGGGACCGAGGAGCACATGTCCCGACTGGCCACCGTGGCCCAGACTCAGGCCGGCATGGTCATGGGAACAGTGGCTTACATGAGCCCTGAACAGGCCCGCGGCCGTTCCGTGGATCACCGCAGTGATATTTTTTCGCTCGGGATCGTGATCTACGAAATGGCGACGGGCAGGTTACCCTTCTCGGGCGACAGCCCGCTCGACACAATGCATGCCATCGCTTTTGAGGAGATTCAGCCGGTTACGTCCGTGCGACAAAACCTCCCCCCAGGATTGCAGCGGATCGTTTCGCGCTGCCTCAGAAAGCGACCCGAGGACAGGTATCAGGATGCGCGGTCACTCGTAGAAGACCTCAAGGCGCTCAGGAAGGATATCGACTCGGGAGTGACGCGCGCGATCCCGATCGGCGATCGCATCCGCGAGGGGATCGAATCCATCAGAGGTTTTCAGGGCTCGACCCTGATCTGGCTTGCGATCATAGCCGGCATCCTTTTTCTCGGATTCATTCTCTGGCTGGTAGGTAAGAGAGGCGATATCTGGTGGCTGGTCTCATTGGTCGTCGTGGGAATGTGGCTCTACCGCTACTACCGGTATCGAGGCCGAAGGCTGCTGAAGAGATTTGTGACCAAGGTATCGAGATTTCCGGAAGTAAAGCTGATTAGTTTCCAGAAGAATCGCGCAACGGTTGTTGTGGATCGGATGCAGGCCAGGACCTATTTGCGCGTCAACAGCCTGATAGAAGCGGCCAACAAAAAGCTCTATTTTGGAGAACCCATGGTTGCGGCTATCCGCGATGATGTCGGTTCCGAAGAATTCCGCAGGATGCTCCAAGAGCCTGGTGTTCTCTACATCCGCGAAGATGCCTTCGACTCCGAGGGCCGCAAGGTAACCTGAACCAAGGGCTAGCTCAAAAATAAATTCACATTCTGGCGCGAGCACCGTCGCGCCTGCGGCGCTCCTTTGGCAAGCAGATGCGAGGCGCCGCGACGCGCGCCGTTCTGACGACCGGCGCCACAGGACTTTTTTTTGAGCCTGATTGTGAAGTCATTCTTGCGCGGACCCTCAGTGCACGATTCCTCAGATATCGTGTGGGACAGTCAGCTACCACCCGCAGAGCGGGTGGCTTGACGAAGCCCCCCAGAGGGACCCCAGAGGGGGGCAAGCCAGTAGCCCCGGGGCA
>DASQID010000314.1:0-7758 GCA_035631775.1 Acidobacteriota bacterium | reverse complement strand
GCGTATAGCTCACTGCGCCTGAACGGTTCCGAGTATGGAAGATGTGCAGTTTATTCCTCGCTCGGGTCATGGTTACAAAAAATAGCCTAGCCTGCTCTGCTAGCAGCTCACCATCATCGACATCATGTGGAATTGCACCCTCCTCAGTTCCAACAATGCATACAACATCAGCTTCCAATCCCTTTGCTCCTTGGAATGTCATCACTCGAACGCTTGGGATTTGACCGGAACTCCCTTGGTCCGAGCTGCTTACCCAGTTTTGGATCTCCTCTACCAGGTCAGCAATTGACCGCCATGGTCGAAGTAGTTCGGCGATGTTCGACAATACTGTGGCTACTTGGCGTGTTTCCACTGCTGCCCCAAGAGCCTTGAAGCCATCTCTTAGATAGACAATGACAGGGTCGGAACTCTGCACCTCGTTGAGTGCTTCCCAAAGGGATCGGCCTTTGTTGATGACTTCTTTCCAAAGGGAACTGACTGCAGCGAAGCCTTTCTCTCGCAATTCGAGCTTCTCGGGCTTTCTCACACGGCTCGAAGGAACAGGAGAGCGTTCGCCTACGAGCATGTTTTCGATACAGTCCCTAAGCGCAAGGCTATCTTGCGGATCATAGAACCACACGATAAAACGCTCAACCACAGGCAGACCCTCACCGGGAATAGATTCGGGAGCAACGAAGGAAATACGGGATCGACGGAGAGCTTCGCAAATCAGTCTCGCATAGTTACGGTTAGGAAGAAGTATGAGAACGTCCTTGGAAGGAAGAGCGTCCGCAACAATCGCCTTTATCTCCGCTGCCTCGCTCTTGTCGCTTGGTGCGCTGTGGACTGTTATTGGGCTACCCTCTCCTGAGTCAAAGAAGAAGCTTCCCTTGTCCCTTCGGTTCCTGTCGTATTGCTTTATGACAGAAAAGCCACTCTCAAGGATGCTCTTTGGGCAGCGGAACGAGTGTCGTAATGGCGCAACCCTGGAGTTCGTTCCGAAATGCTCTTCAAACCCCCTTATGAACTTCGGCGATCCGCCACGCCAAGAATAGATGCTCTGGTCGTCGTCACCTACTACAAATAACCCGTCTTCTTGTCCATGGCAGAGAGTCCTTATCAATTCAAACTGGCCGGCATTAATGTCCTGATACTCGTCAATCAGCAGATGTCGGGTTCGCTTACGCCACCGTTCGGCAATTACGGGATTTTCTCGCAGCACGCGGCAGGCCAGCAGTATTTGATCATCATAATCAAGTGTACCGCATGACCGTAGAATCTGCTCATAAGTCTTGCAGATCTTGCATTTCCTGGAGCCCTCAGGCTGACATTTTCCGTATTGCCGGCAAATCTTTGTCTCCTCAGCAGCTTCCCTGCGATACCCGGCCACCTGCGCCGCATCGCTCATTAGGAGCAATTTCGTCCTGTCAGCCTGCACGACGGCTGGAGTGACTGACATGTTTATTAAACTCAAATTGTCATGGATGATACGATTTCCCAAACTGTGCATCGTGCAAACCAGTTTTGGCTGAAGGTCCTGGCAAACATATAGCTCTGGTTTGCGGAGATCAGATATCCTGGCACGCATATTAGCTGCAGCAGCGGCTGTAAAGGTAATTACAGTAATCGTGCCTGGATCTACCTTACGACTTTCCACGAGATATTTGATGCGCTTCGCTAATTGGTAAGTCTTCCCCGTACCTGGTCCCGCCAGCAGCAATGCTGGGCCTTCGAGTGTGTATACATCCAGTTCTTCTGAAGCAGCCATCTGGCTCCCTATTCCTGATAATGGCAGCGATTCTATCACAAGTCCTCTGAATGATAGTTGCGGAGATAATCAATGCCGTTCGATGGACTAGCCTGCAGCATTTTCCTAACGGCATTGCGGCCTCATGGAGCGCACGCCTCACGATTCGGCAACCCACCATAGTGTGCCCGACCAAAAGAACCGCTCCTTACTTGTCAATCGCGCAATCGGGTGCGGCTAGCAAGGTTGGTAAGTGGCTGAAATGTGGTAGCTGCAGTTGACGTATTGTCGAAAATGACCGGATAAGTGGCGCGGATCACCTTTCTCGAGAATCGGGTCTTCTGGGGAGTCGCTGCCGCAGCGCCGACGGTGCAGCTTGACATCCGGCGGGGTCAGGAATAATGAATAATGTAAGGAAATAAAGTAAGGAATAGTGAGTCAAGTATGACAGCAACTGTGACGTCCAAAGGGCAGGTGACAATTCCAGTCGAAGCGCGAAGGCGCCTCCGGATTGTGCCTGGAACGAAGCTTGAGTTTATCGTCCGGGATGACGGGAGGTTGGAAGTGATTCCCATATCCGGTTCGGTAAGGGACCTGAAGGGCGCCCTTCCAAGGCCCAAGAAGTCGCTCACCCTTGCGGAGATGAACGCGGCCATTGCCGCTGGAGCCAGGCGATGATTGGAATTGACACCAACGTGCTGGTGCGCCACATCGTCCAGGATGACCGAAAAGAAGCGCTGGCTGCATCCAGCCTGATCGAATCCCGCTGTACGGCGGACGATCCCGGGATTGTCAGCCTTGCAGTTCTCTGCGAGCTGACCTGCGTGCTCAGCCGCGGCTATGGGTATGACTGGAGCCGAATTGATGCCGTGGTGCGCCGACTTCTGTCCGCGGTAGACTTGCGCGTCGAGAAGTCGGAGCTTGCCTGGCTGGCGCTCAATCTCCGCGAAAAAGGGAAGGCTGACTTTGCCGACTACGTCATCGGCTTGAGCCATCGGGATCAGGGTGCAGAGGTTACCTGTACCTTCGACCGCCGGGCTTCGGACTGCGAACTGTTTGAACTGGTGTGAAGTCCCCCGGCAGGCCGTCTGCCCTCGACAACGCACCGCCGACGTCCAATATCCATAAGGGCCACCGGGCTCGAAACACGGCGCAGGGCTCTGCCGTCACGGATCGTGCCGTGGTCCGGCCGCCAGGGTGAATTCGGTCAGAGCGCTGATCTCATCAAGATCCGGTGACCGGATCAGGTATCCGTAGTCCCCCATCGCCGTGTGAAAGACCGCATCCATCGGTTGGTGCGCTACGAGCCTCCCGCTGCAACGCTCCAGGACCTGCTTGTGGGTGTGCAAGTAGCGTTTACGGGATTTTCGGCCGATATACCCGCAGTGGAATGGCCGCGCATATGAAAGTCCTCCGGCCCTAGCCGTAACAACGTCGGCCCAGAGCCGGTAAAGATCGATGTCGCTCGAGTAATTGAACATGTCGATGGTTAGGCCGCCGGGAGGCCTCACATTGACCTCGAGCGGCCACAACCGTCCGTCGCCGGTGCGGAAATACTCGAAATGAAAGAAACGGCCGCGCACGTTGAAGGCCTTCAGCGTCTTGCGGCCCATCTGATTCAGGTCATCCGGTATCCGACGCAAGGTGAAATAGCTCGTGTCGATTATGTCGCGGACCATATCCAGGGTTCCGGAGTATTGAAGTGAGCCGTGAAACAAAGGGCGCCTCTCTGAATCCGCGAGTCCGTCAAATGTCTGGATAAAGCCCTCCAGATACTTCTCCAGGAAGTACCCCTCGGGGGAATCATTGAGAAACTTCTCCTGTTCCGCCTCGTCGTGGATAACGAACGTCTTGTTCGCTCCGACCCCTATATCGGGCTTTGCGATGACGGGAAACCCCGTTTCTCGGAGGAACGCGCGCGTCTGGGCAGCATCCCGATGCAGTTCGCCCGGGGCAACAGGCAGTCCGGCTCCGCGGAAGATCTCCTTCATTTCCGATTTTCGTTTCACGCACGGCAGATCCCGCGTCCGGAGCCCAGGTATGTTGAAATCATCGCGCAGCCGCGCTTCGGATTCCAACCAGTACTCATTGAGAGAGTCGATGTGCCCGATCCGACCATGTCGCCAGATGAAATAGCCTATCGCCCGGTCCAGCCCGTCGTTGGCATGCAGGTCCGGCATCTGATAGTAGTCGTGCAGTGCGGCCCGCAGCTCGGGATGGAGCTGGCTGTGGGATGTCTGTCCGATGCCGAGCACCGTGGCGCCCGCCGCGCGCAGCTGCACACAGAAACGGTGGTAATGAGAAGGAAACTCGGGTGAGATAAAAACCGTGTTCATAAGGGGCTCCTCTTCCCCGATGCCGATTTTTAATATTAAACCATCAGCCATCGGGAACGCCGCCCCGCCTTGGAGGAACCCCACCCGCTCCTCCAAGCGGATAGAATTCACAGCCGCTACGAGAACACCGAATCCTGAAGTTATCCTGCCCGGAAATCCTGCAGAAACTGCGTCGCGTCTTCGATCTCCTCCTCGACCCGGACCGTGCCTTCAAGCAGATACAGAATTGCGTACGGCATCGCTATGCCCGAGAAGAACAGCAGCCAGAACAGCCATCTCTTGCCGACAAACTCGACCCGCACAATCTTACTCATGTCTATCGCTCCCACCCGCCACAGGGTCTGCGGAGGGCCGACCCCGGGAGTGAATTGAAGATGTTGATCGGGATTCCCAAGGAGACCCTTCCCTGAGAAAGGCGCATCGCGTTGATCCCCGCCGGCATTCCGAATCTGAAAAAAGCCGGCTTCAGGAAATTTTGAACCACGGGTTGATTTGAGGCATCATATTAGACAGCGCCACCACAATAGTCAGCATAGAATATCTTGTGCGCCTCACGTTTCTTTCGCGCGAGAGGCGACCGCCAGGACAACGTAATCGTTCTGGCAGAAGGCCGTGGTCACGGGGGCCTTGTTTTAAATTAGCTCGGGTAATCGTTGGATTAATTGTCTCCATAGTCTGGCTGCGCGGTCATGCTCGCATGATCATGCGGATTGCCTTCAAGAGTCGCTTGACGTCTGCAAGGCACATGCCCTTGGCAAGTCCTCCGGCCAAAATGTTGCGAGGCGCCAACTGTGAGTGAGTTGTCCCTGCGGTGTCCAAGTCTGGGTTGGTCCACACGACGTAGGCTCATGAGGAATAGGGCACACGCCATTGCCAGGGTCGTGATCCGGTGGGCGGAAAGAAGCGCTTGGCTGATTCTACCCGTGCTCGTTTTCCTTGCTCTTACTTGCCCGGCTGCCATCGCCCAGAATGAGCCGGGCCGGACACGAAGCCCTCACGGACAGCTCCGGATCGCATGCCAGAACTGTCACACGGCCACGAGTTGGAAACCCATCCGGCCGGCTCCTGATTTCAATCACAATGAGACCAGCTATCCTCTGCGGGGGATGCACGTTGGTGTCGATTGCAGGCAGTGCCACGTCAAGCTGATATTTTCAAATGCCGGAAAGCAGTGCGCCGATTGCCATGCGGACTTGCACCGCCGCCAGATGGGGAGCGACTGCGAACAGTGCCATACGGTGCGCGGCTGGCGGGTATCGCTGCAGTCCGTTCAGCAGCACCAGAACCGTTTTCCCCTCCTGGGGGCACACGCGGCGGTGGACTGTCAATCCTGCCACACCAGCGCCGCCGTCGGTGTGTTCCGGGGACTGAGCACCAGCTGCAGTGCATGTCATCTGTCCGATTACCGGAATGCTAAGTCCATTGATCATCAGGCTGCGAACTTTCCCACCACCTGCGAAATGTGCCACACCAGCATGAATAGCTGGCTGGTCGCGAAGTTCGATCACGCAAGGTTCGCCAACTTTCCCCTGACAGGGGCTCATGCACAGCTGGAATGTTCGAACTGCCACACAAACGGTAGGTTCGCCGGCACGCCCGCGGACTGCTTCGGTTGTCACGCGAAGGACTATTCCAGTGCCCTCGATCCGAATCATGCGTCGCTGGGGTTCTCCAAAGACTGCGGCATCTGCCACACTACCTCTGGCTGGACAGGGGCGAAGTTCGACCACAGCGCGCTGACCAGGTTTCCTCTGACCGGTGCCCATGCGTCTCTCGCCTGCAACCAGTGTCACCTCAACAACAAATTCAGCGGAACGCCGGCGGACTGCACCTCCTGTCACCTGGACGCTTACAATTCGACCACGGATCCAAACCATTCGCTGGCCGGCTTTCCTAAGGATTGCGCACTCTGCCATTCTACAATCAGCTGGCAAGGGGCCGTCTTTGACCACAGCAAGACGTCGTTTCCTCTGACCGGCGCCCACGTGACGGTCAATTGCAGCCAGTGTCACAAGAACAACGTATTCGCGGGCACCCCTACCCAATGCTCCGCCTGTCACGCAGCCGACTGGAAAGCGACAACCAACCCCAATCACGCGGCCGCGGGCTTTCCGCAGGACTGCACTCTCTGTCACAGTACGACATCCTGGAATGGCGCTATCTTCGATCACTCCAAGACCAAGTTCCCGCTGACCGGCGCGCATGTCAGTTTGCAGTGCCCGGCATGTCACGCCAGCGGACAGTTCGCCGCGCTGCCCGCCACTTGCGTGTCCTGCCACCTCGACAAATTCAACAGCACGACCAGTCCCAATCATGTCAGTGCAGGCTTCCCGCAGGATTGCTCCCTCTGTCACAACACGACGTCATGGGCTGGCGCCACATTCAATCACAACAACACACCCTTCCCGCTCACAGGCGCGCACGTCAATGTCGCCTGCGCGAACTGTCACCTCAACAACATGTTTGCCGGGACGCCGACTGACTGCTATTCATGCCACTCGGCTGAATACAAGAGCGCAACAAATCCCAACCACCAGGCAGCGGGATTTCCCACCACATGCCAGACATGTCACACCACGACCGCCTGGACGGGAGCGACATTCAATCACACCTGGTTCCCGACGAGTCACGGCAACGCCCGCGGTGTGTGCTCCACCTGCCATACGAATGCCAATGACTATTCGGTTTTCGTGTGCACCAACTGCCATACTCAGGCGCAGACAAATTCGAGACACAACGGGGTCCGCGGATACGTTTACAGCAGTCCCAGCTGCTATCAATGCCATCCACGCGGAGGGGGAGGATAATCAGTGTGCGTGCAACTTCCCCTTGGAGAGTTCTTCGCACCTGAGTTTAAAAGCTCACCGCTGAGACACAAAGAACGCTGAGAACCGCCAAGGCCAGGCCGGGTGGAGAATTGCAGCCAAGCGGATGCACTTCATAGGTACCTCCATCTGATGGAAGAATATTAGTCTCCTGTGGGGTTCGCAGTCCACATGACGAGGTTCCAACTCCTGTCAATGAGTGGGGCCGAACTCCAGCATAGGCCAGTAACCGGTCACTGACCCGTGCGCTGCGTCCCGTAGGGACGGCTGAGTCACCTTCGAGCATCTATGCTTCAGTCGTCCCTACGGGACTCTTTTCCCCTAGACCGACTAATCCAGGCACTGAAGTGCCGGGCTATTCTCGCCGCGTCACTCCGGGACGCAAAATGGCCAAACTCCAGTTCCGGGCTGAAAGCACTGGAGAGTAAGGGCGGGCTACACCCAAAAGTTCACCTGTACACGGGCGGGAAATACCTTTGTCCCTGTAAAGGTGACCTTTGGGAGTCCGGTGAGGCTGATCTCTCGCAGGCGCGGCAATCCTGCCAGGAGCGCGATTCCCGAGTCGGTGATGCCTTTGCACTCATAGAACTCAATAACCTCCAGCGACGGCATGCGTCCCAGGAGATCGAGACTCCGGTCGGTGATCTGCGTTAATCCAGCGTAATAGGTTTTCAAGCGCAGGTTTTTGATGTGCTCGGTGGCCATGTCGGTTGTGTCGCGACAATACATGCACGACAGACGCTCCAGTCGATCGCAGCGGCCTATGTGGCGAAAGCCTTTATCCTTCACGTCCATGGGCGTCAGCTCGCGAAGCTCCGGGAACCGGGGCAGGGTGGAGAGAGCATTGTCATCGACGTTCTTGCAGCTTACC
>DASQID010000313.1:0-5645 GCA_035631775.1 Acidobacteriota bacterium | reverse complement strand
CAAGAGCAAGTACAACATTCGAGTAATCAATCTGTCCCTGGGGCATGCGGTTTTCGAATCCTACCGCACCGATCCCCTCTGCCAGGCTGTCGAGCGGGGTCCTGTGGGGCGACGGCGTGCTTTGGGGTGATGGGGTTTTATTAAACGGCAGCCTGATTTTTGATTCGAAGATTGGGAATAGCGCTGTTCGAGGCACCACTGCCGCCAAGTGGTATCCGGCATTGGTAGATCCCAATTCCATGGGGTACACCGATGCGGATTCCGTCCTGATCAATGGGACAGCACCATGCTCCCTGAGAACTGGCCCCCAGGGTGCCTGGTTCTATCCTCCGACAAATTAGCTCGAGGATGCGTATCGCCTGATCAAGGTCATCGCAGCTCAGCACGAAGTGATAGCGCAGGGCAGGAGGATCGATCGATGTCAAGCAATGCTGAAATAGCAAGACGGAAGACGGGACTGGCCGGGATTGTTCTGCTGATTCTCTGTGCGGCGATCGTCGGCCAATTACACTATTCGACAGGGCCGCTTCCGTCCGCAACTCAGGACAGATTCGGTCCCGCATACCCGGTCTCCGCCGCTATCTTGGTTCAGACGGGAATCGCTCGAATGGCGATTCTCTGGGGCGATGCGATTCTCTGGGGAGAAACCATTCGCTGGCGCAAGACCGCCCAAGGGACCGTTGGCCCTGTATAGCCTGATCCCCAATTATCTAGGCTTGAATGGTTTCCAACGCGAAATTTGATGAATCGTTTTCAGGTCAGGCCCCCGAGGGGCGCAAAAACTGACGATTGACGAATTACGATTGACGATTGAAAGACCTCCGGACGTTCAATCGTCAATCATAAATGCTCACTGCCGGGTGTACCTCTCAGCTCAGAGGCCGGCAGCATGCAGATGGCAGCAGGCAGTCTCCCGTTCATATGTTCGCGTTCACGTGGGTTTTTTGTTCTTTTCTGCCTGTTGCCTTCTGCCTGCTTGCCGCGGATTCAGGTTCCTGAGCTGCGGAAATGCCTTGCCCGAAATCGAGAAAATATACGGCCGACACAATTGTGCCGCTTGATCCCCTACAATTATTCTACGAGCCCTGCGTCCTGACACGGTCTACTTGGACTATTTGAATTGGTCCGATTGCACCATTTGAGGATGCAGTCGGTTCGCGTATCCTCGTCCTGAAGAGCAGAGAAAAGCTTAACGATGCCGCCGTTTTCACCGATTCAGGAAGTGGGGGCGTGCGAGCAGGATCTCCCTATCGCGTGGAGGATGAGAGCGTGAGCCAGTTGACTGAATCGAAAGCGGATTCAGCCGTCGGTCTGAGGCATCCGGCCTACCTCCCCTACATGCACTTAGTTATCGGCTTGGGTAGTATCTGCATTCTGTATGCAGTCTGGCAGGTTCTGCACCAGAGCGCGAATTATCAGTGGGTCATTCTGGCTTCATTGACGGTAATCACCAGCCCCTTCTCAATCAAGATACCCACGGCGAACTCCAAGATCTCCATCGGAGACACACTCTATTTTACCAACGTGGTTCTCTTTGGCCCGGCGGCGGGCATCATCACGGCGGCCCTGGACGGACTGCTCGGTTCGCTGAGCGCCCGTACGGGTTCGCGCTGCTTGCAGTACACGTGTTTCAACGTGGCGGCTATGTCGGTTTCCTCCCTGGTCGGCGGGACCGTCTTTTTCGGTATGCTCGGCCGGGAACCGCTCTACTTCAGACCTTTGAATTCCGTTTATGAGATCATTCTGCCGCTCTCCGTACTGGCCTTCATTCATTATTTTCTCAATTCCGGCAGCGTTGCGATCATTGTTGCGCTGGAATTGCGCACGAGGATCCTCCAGATCTGGCGGGACAGTTTCCTCTGGACCTCCATCACCTACTTTGCGGGAGCCGCGGCTGCGGGTCTGATCGCAGTCACGATGGGCTCGGTCACGCCCCAGGTGTTTGCCATAGCGGTGCCGGTCCTTCTAGCCGTCTATTACACATACAAGACGTATTTGAATAAAGTCCAGGAAGTACGCTCTCTTGCCTACTACGACAGCCTGACGATGCTGCCCAACCGCCTCCTTTTCAAGGAACACCTCGACCAGGCGCTGCGCCGCTACGGACAGAGCAGGAAGCACATCGCGGTCATGTTCCTCGACCTTGACAACTTCAAGCGCATTAACGACACGTTCGGACACAGTGTGGGCGACCTGCTGATCCGAAGCGTGGGAGCGCGTCTGTCCACTTCCGTGAGAATGGGAGAGAGGGATCTGCAGCATAGGCCGGGCCAGGAGGTGGTGATCGGACGGTTTGGCGGAGACGAGTTCACAGTCCTGTTGACCGGTATAGACTCTCCCCAGGACGCTGCCAAAGTAGCAGACAGGCTCATTCAGGCCTTTACCAGCCCCTTTTCGCTGGACGGGCAAGAGGTCTCAGTCGGAGCCAGCGTCGGTGTGAGCGTCTTCCCTTACGACGGAATCGATGCGGATGTTCTGCTGAGGAAGGCCGATACCGCGATGTTTCATGCGAAGGCAGATGCGAGGAGCAGCTATCACTTTTACTCCCCGGCCATGGACGAAGCTTCGCCGCAAAGACTGTCGCTCGAGAACGAGATGCGTCAGGCGCTTGGAGGCGGGGAGTTCAGGGTTCACTACCAGCCGATAGCGAACGCCAAGACAGGAGTTCTGACGAAGGCCGAAGCGCTTGTCCGGTGGCTGCATCCCACAAAGGGCCTCTTGTCGGCCACTGAGTTCATCTCACTGGCGGAGCAGACAGGATTGATCCGGCCAGTCGGAGAATGGATGCTGCGCACGGTCTGCGCCCAGATTGGCGATTGGCAGCAAGCAGGCCTCTCGCCGGTTCCCGTCGCGGTGAATATGTCCGCCGGCCAATTCCGACAACCTAATCTCGCGCGAAGTGTTGCCCAGGTCCTGCGGGAAACCGGCGTGGATCCCTGCCTTCTCGAGCTGGAGTTGGCCGAAGACACAATCATGCAGGGTGGGGAGGAGACGGACAAGTCTCTGCAGGAGATGCGGGACCTTGGGATCAGGGTCTCGGTCGACAACTTTGGCGCAGGGTATTCATCCCTCTCCCGGCTGAGGCGTCTTGCCCTGGACGGGCTGAAAATCGACCGCTCATTTGTGGCGCACCTGGCGGAAAATCCCGACGACCGTGCCGTCACCGCCGCCATCATTACGATGGCGGGAAGTCTCAAATTGAGAGTGATTGCCGAGGGGGTTGAGACGGAGGGTCAGATGCAGTTTCTCCGGAAACATGGCTGTGACGAATTGCAGGGCTGGCTTCCCGGCCGGCCCATGCCCGCAGACGAATTCGCCGGCCTGCTGGACTACCGGCACCGGTTTCAGCCGCTGTTCGAGGTGCACAGCTTTTTCCCATCAAGCGTTGTCGCCGAAGATCAGGGCCTCGCCGTGGCAGGCCTCAGAGCAGTCTCGTCGTCCAAGCACTAGCCTTCCAAATCTGCCACAAACTATTCCCCCGCGCCTCGCCAGCGGGCCTGGGGGCCAGCAGCAAAATGTGAAGTTATTCTTGCGCCAGCCCTTGGCGGTGGCTTTTTAATAAGCCTGGCTGCACAGGGAAATTCGCGGCAGATTTGCTTTTTCAGGAGGCAGTGAATTCCAGGACCTTGCTCTGATCCGGCTCGAGACGGGCTTCCAACAGGCTCGGGACAGATTGGAGGGTCTGCCGCGATTTGTCCAGGATGGCGAAAATGGTATTCCCATCCTCCGGATAGGATGCTGTTCCCATCCGCCAGTGGTTCTGCCCGCTGTCGAATTCCGAATTGGCAATCTGCTGCGCAATGGCGCGTGCCCGATGCGAGACCAGCTCCTGATTGACCCCATCCAGGAGTGCTACGAGACCCTGCTGCCCGAAGCGGACGAGGACGTCTCTCTCTCGAATCTCCGATTTCAATATCTCGGCGACCTTGCGCAGAACCGTGTCTGCCATGCGTTGGCCCTGGTGTTCGGAAATCTCGCTGTAGTTTTGAAGATCAAGAGAGAGCAGCGAGAAGTGCGAAGCGTTCTTCGCGCAGGAAGCGATCAGTTCGGTGCCGGCAAACGAGAGGAATGGTGTTCTGTAAGTACCGATAACAGGATCCAGGAAGTCCTGCCGGGATTCTGAGGATGCTCTGCCGCGGGCATTCGCGAGTGCGGGCAGAATCTGATTCGTAAACGTCTGGAGAACTTTCAAGTGATGCTCGGTGTAGGTAACGGAGGCGTCGGCGTATAGTGAGATCGTCCCGATGCATGTTCCTTCAGAGTGCAGCGGAACCGCCATAGCGAGCGACATGGAGTGGATCTCCTCCGGCAGGCCCTGGAATTCCAAGTGGGCTCTCGCATTGATCATTGGCTTCCCGTAGGCAGCCACCCAGCCACTGACACCGACTCCCAATCCAATTCGAAAGCCACGCAGCATCTCGGCGTACTTTCCCCCTGCATGACCGACCGACAGGCTACCGTCGCCGCTGTCGAAGAAGAAAGCACAGGTGACGAAGGGCAGAAGGCGTTTCAGCCGGGACTCCAGGTTTACGAGAAGATCTCCGAAACTGAGGTGGTTCGCCACGCCGCCGCAGAATTCGGCCAGGGAGATGAGTTCTGCTATCTCCTCCGATGGGGAGGCCGGAAACGCTATTCCGGTATCCATTGGAGCGACTCCGGAATCCAGATTTCCTGATCGCGCCCGAAAGGAGAGGCCGGGCATGCTCTTGACTGCTTCTGTTGCCTCGGCCTCCAGTTGGACCAGGTTTTTGATGAACAACTCAACCAGCCCCGGGTCGTACATGGAGCCGGAGCACTTCCTCAGTTCTTCGACGGACTCGTCGATTCCATTGGAGGTCTTGTACGGACGGAGAGATCGGAGTGCGTCATAGGTATCCGCTATCATGAGGATCCGGGCGCCCAATGGGATTTGCTCACCAACAAGACCATCCGGATAGCCCGTACCGTCCCACCGTTCGTGATGGCTGCGCACAATCTTGGCCACCGGATAAGGGAACTGCACATGGTTCAGGATCTCTTCGCCCGCTGTGGTGTGGGTCTTCATAGTCTTGAATTCCTGTTCGCTCAGCCGCCCGGGCTTGTTGAGGATGTAATCGTCAACGGCGAGTTTACCGATGTCGTGCAGGAGAGACCCTGTCTCAATCGCAAGCAGCTCGTCGGCATCGACAATTCCCCTGAGCTTCGCGAGGCCCATCGCATAGGCGCGGACTCTGCGCACATGGCCGTACGTCGACTGGTCTTTTGCGTCAACGGCCAATGCCAGCGATTCCACGGTTCGCAGGTAAAGTTGGCTGAGATCCCGGATCCGCTGGGCATGTCCTTCGATCTTCTCCTTGTAGGTATTGTAGGTAAAGTAGGTGATCAGAATGATAGGGATTGTCGCCACCAACACCGCCGGGCTGAGGGATGTCACGTTTACGGCTATGAGGCTTGCGACGGTCGCTCCGGTGAGATAGGTGATGAAGGTCCAGCGGAAGTTCTTTACCCAGACCCGGTAAATGCTTCTCCTCGAGTCGAGGGCGATTATGACCGCGACGCCGCCGGAATTGGACAGGTAGTGCACGAGCGTCATGGCGCACATCGGCAACATCAATTCAAGCAGGCGCGTGCCCGGATCGCGAAAGAGGGGCGGGCTGCCCAGCAGG
>DASQID010000312.1:0-3392 GCA_035631775.1 Acidobacteriota bacterium | reverse complement strand
TTGTTCTTGTCTTGCCTTTCTTTGGTGTCGACTGATCCATCCGGTCGAGGTGGCGTTCGAGAGCATCCACGTGCTCGGACCAGAACCGGCGGAACCGATCCAGCCAGGCGTCCACCTCCTGAAATGGCTCAGGCTTCAGCCGGTAGAGACGGCGCTGGGCGTCCACCCTGGATTCCACGAAACCGGCCTCGCGCAGCACGCGCAGGTGCTTTGACACGGTCGGCTGCGGCATACGAAGCCGACGCTCGATCTCTCCCACCGACTGCTGCGAAGAGACCAGCAGGCTCAAGATCGCGCGGCGATTCGGCTCCGCAATGATTTCGAACACAGATTCCATGCTCTTCATATACCCTACGGCGCATATACGTGTCAAGGCATATACAGGGTGAGAGATATTTTACTTGATATTACAATAGTTGTATATTACAATAATTGTGAAATACACATTAGGAGCTGAATATGGATGTTGCGGCGGTTCGGGAGTTGCGCGGGTTTCTGAGAGTAATCGAACGGGAGGTCGAGAGGCAGCTCAAGACTCAGACGATCTGCTGCGGGGTGACCACGGCACAGTGTCATGCACTGCTGGAACTTGCCAGTGCGGAGGAGATGAGCTTGGTGGAATTGTCGGAGCGCCTCAGGCTGGACACGAGCACTCTGAGCAGGACAGTAGACGGGTTGGTCAGGCTCGGGCATGTCAACCGCACCACGGATCCGGACAACCGCAGGTACGTGCGGCTTGGCCTGACAGGCAAGGGGAGACGCAAGGTCGACTTCATCGACCGCTCGTGTGACCAGTTTTACCAGCAACTATTGGGTGGGATACCCGAGGAAAAGCGGGAGGCGCTGGTGGAGTCGGTGCAACTTCTCGCTGAGATCTTCGCCAAAGCAAAGGAGGAGGAGCGGCGCGCAGCGGGGGTTTCAGGGTGCCGCATTGACACGGGGAGGAAACATGCCGGACGCGGATAGAGAACGTAAGAGCGCATGTCGCAGCGCGGAATCTGAACACCTCGTGGAGCTTCAGATAGGGTCATCTCCCGAACCTGCGCCGGGGAAATTAATGACAGCGGACACTCGGATGACTTTGATCGACCGATTGGGATCCTGGATGGTGAGGTGGGGATTTGGGCGTGAGCGTTATCGCGTTGCTCCAGGTCTCTATACCGTGGGGAGCCCCGATGCGGGGTCGCCGGTACTGGTCTCCGCCAATTATAAGCTTTCCTTTGACTACCTGCGCCGTGAGCTTGGCGGTCTCGACGTATGGATTCTCGTGCTTGATACGAAGGGAATCAATGTGTGGTGTGCGGCGGGGAAGGGAACATTCGGCACCGCCGAGATCGTTCGACGTATTGAGTTGAGCGGACTGCATGGGCGCGTTTCTCATCGTAGACTGATCGTGCCGCAACTCGGGGCGCCAGGTGTCGCAGCCCACACCGTCAAAAAGCAGACAGGATTCCACGTTGTCTATGGACCCGTCCGAGCGCACGACATCAAACCTTTTCTGTCAGGGCGGATGAAAGCAACACCTGAAATGAGACAGGTAAGATTCACGCTTACCGAGCGTCTGGCTGTGGTACCGAGCGAACTGATCGCCGCACTCGAGTATTCCTTAGTCCCCTTTACGGTCCTGGTGCTCTTGCACTTGTTTGCAGGCGGGCTTTCGGTGCGCCTACTGTTCTGGGATTGGATCCCATACCTTGGCGCCCTCCTGGTCGGAACCGTGGTGGTGCCGGCGCTTCTGCCCTGGCTCCCTTTTCGGTCCTTCGCGCTCAAAGGATGGCTGGCGGGAGTTTTCTGGGCTTCGGGAATCAGCGCGTTGCAGGGAGCGAGTCCGGCCCACCTCGCCGGCAACCTGCTACTTCTTCCCGCCCTTTCAGCCTATATGGCGTTGAACTTTACCGGCTCGACAACGTTCACCTCACAATCCGGGGTGAATAAAGAAATCAGATT
The DNA here is from genome assembly GCA_035631775.1 of Acidobacteriota bacterium. Taxonomy (GTDB): domain Bacteria; phylum Acidobacteriota; class UBA6911; order UBA6911; family UBA6911; genus DASQID01. The sequence continues at coordinate 1,445 of DASQID010000312.1, read as the reverse complement.
ATTCGCGCGACCGATGGCGATCTCGGGAGTGCTCGGCGTTCTCTTGATCGTTGGCCGCGCCATCTGGCGATGACACAGGCCGCGAGGGGAGGAAATATTCATGCAGATGCAGTATTTACGCAATGTAGCCAGCCTGCGGATCGACGCGGAGAAGTGCATCGGATGCGACCTGTGCATGAGCGTGTGTCCGCACAATGTGATTGAACTTCGGGGGAGAAAGGCCGTTGTCCGTGACCTTGATTCCTGCATGGAGTGCGGCGCCTGCAGGGAGAACTGTCCTGTCGGAGCGGTGGAGGTTGAGGCCGGAGTTGGCTGCGCCTACGCAATCATTCGAGGGATGTTGACGGGTGCTCCGCCGCAATGCGGTTGTGGCGATGCGCCAAGTTGCTCCTGATCACCTTTACAATCATCGATGTCAAAAGAAAGGGGTAGCGTTCCATGGGTATAAAAGAAGCAGTCAAAGAAAAATACGGCGAAGCGGCCTTGCGGGTCATCTCGGGGACAGGCGGCGCCTGTTGCTGCAGCAGCCCTTCCTCCAAGAGCTGCTGCGCAGATCCGATCACTTCAGGACTTTACGACGAGGCCCAGAAGGAGGCGTTGCCGGACACTGCCGTGCAGGCCTCTCTGGGCTGCGGCAACCCGACCGCCCTGGCCGAACTGAAGCCGGGCGAAACCGTGCTCGACCTCGGCAGCGGCGGTGGAATCGATGTCCTCCTCTCGGCGAAACGAGTTTCACCTGGGGGCAAAGCTTACGGTCTGGACATGACCGATGAGATGCTTGCCTTGGCCCGCGAGAACCAAAAAAAGGCGGGCGTTGTGAATGTAGATTTTCTGAAAGGGGAAATTGAGAATATCCCGCTGCCGGACGACACCGTCGACGTCGTCATCTCGAACTGCGTGATCAACCTGTCGGCGGACAAAGATCGTGTGCTGAAGGAGGCCTTCCGTGTGTTGAAACCGGGTGGGCGTCTTGCGGTCTCCGATGTGGTCACGCGGGGTGACATCCCCCCGGACATAAGAAAGAGCATTTTGCTTTGGGTCGGCTGCATAGCGGGCGCGCTCGACGAATCTGAATATCGCCACAAACTGGCGGACGCAGGATTCGAGCAGATCGACGTCGAACCCACCAGGATATACCGGGCCGAGGACGCTACATCGTTTCTCAATGATCAGGGTATTGACTTCGAGGCGATCGCCCCCCAGGTCGACGGGAAGTTCATGAGCGCGTTTATCCGAGCGCGTAAGCGCATCTCATGAGTTAAGGGCTGGCGCAAGAATAACTTCACATTTTGCTGCTGGCCTGGGGGCCGCAGCCTGAAAGGGCGCGGCGGCGGGCGGGCATCTGCTTCGTTGCCGCTCCTCGACGATATACACCGATATCGCCTGCGTCGCGGCGCCTCGCATCTGCCCGCCCCAGGAGCGCCGCAGGCGCGACGGTGCTCGCG
>DASQID010000311.1:0-8421 GCA_035631775.1 Acidobacteriota bacterium | reverse complement strand
AAAGATCTCCCGGCGCTCGAACAAGAGGGTGCTCATACCCTCCATGAAATGTGGGCGAACATTACGTACTTCCTCAAGGCCGTTGTGCCGGAGGCGGAAAAGGCGGGGGTCCGGCTGGCGCTGCACCCCAACGATCCGCCGGCGCCCATCAGCCGCGGCTCTGCGCAGATCATGGGCACTGTGGAGGGCTGGAAACGCGTTATCGAAATCGTGAAGAGCCCGTGCAACGGCATTACTTTCGATTGCGGCGTAACTCGCGAGATGGGTCAAGATCCTGTCGAGGTCTGCCGGTATTTCGGATCACGGGACTGCATCAACCATATGCACTTTCGGAATGTCAGGGTTCAGAAGCCTTACGAAAGGTACACCGAAGTGTTCATCGATGAGGGCGAGGTCAACATGTTCGCGGTGATGAAGGAACTGGTCAGGCAGAAATACCCGCGACTCATCTACCCCGAACACCCGCGTGGTATCGATTATGATCGCGAGCGTCCCGAATTCCGGGCCGGATATCCGGGAGGGGGCGGATATGCTGCCTTCGCCTACAACGTCGCCTATACGCGTGGGATGCTGCAAGCCGCCATGTCATCCTGACAATCACCACTTCGCGCCCTGGAAATTGCGAAAAATCGGGCAGCGCCCAAAGCGCTTGGCTCTTCATCCGAGGTCTCGGCAGTTTAGGGCCCGTGCAAAAATCACTTCTCAGTGAGGCTGAAAAAAGAAGTCCTGTGGCGCCGGTCATCAGACCGGCGCGCGCCGCCGCCGTAGGCCGCGACCGGGGTCTGATGCCCCCCCCCCGCACATGAATACATCCCGAGCCAGGATGCGATCTTATTTCTACGCGGACTATTAGCGGAGCGGGAGCGGACAGTTCCCGACAATTTCGCACGTCGCGACTTTGCGGTGGCTTGTATAGAGACGCGCTAGACGCAGAAACCTACGACTCCTCGTACGACGACAGGCTGAGCCCGGAGTGAGTCACGGCAGCCCCGGCACGCAAGGCAGCGGCTACCCAGGCGGCTTCCATAACCTCCTGCTCGCTCGCCCCAGCCTTCTTCGCGCCTTTTGTATGGATATCAATGCACGCGGGACATTGTGTGGTGTGTGCGACTGCGACAGCTATCAGTTCCTTTGTCTTTCGCGGCAGAGCGCCGTCCGCCATTGCTGCCTTGTCGAAATTGACATAGGCCTCAAAGACAGCGGGGGTGATTTTTTTCGCCGCCAAGAATTCTGTCTGTTGGACTTTTCGATAAAAATCGTGAGCCATGGGTACACCTTTCTCTCCTGATCCGGCATCCGAAGCTCGAGAGCACTCCGCTGTTCCGGTTGGATTCGAAATTTCCTGTTCTGAAGATGGAGCAGTCATTGTCGGGGGTGAAGCAATTTTAGCGTGCCGGCGAGATGTTTTGCAGCGGATTCTCAGAAGTCCTGCAGTCGCCTCGGACGGTTCTCTAACTGCGAATTGGCCCCGGGCTTCCAGGATACTAGAATTATTCAATGACCCAGCTGCCGTGGTCTATTGAAGCCAATTGCGCTACTGCATTTTTCAGATGCGACTGAATACCGGCTCTCCGATTCAAGACTTGAGGATATGAAGATGATCTCCACTATTTTTAGTGATGTGGGCGGTGTTCTTCTCAGCAATGGCTGGGATTACCCCGCGAGACGGCTGGCGTCGGACAAATTCGGTTACAACTCGGATGAATCCGAACAGCGACATACCGCTCTGGTTGATGATTTTGAGACCGGTCGCGTGGGCCTGGACCGGTATCTCGATGAAGTCATCTTCGATCGTCCTCGCTCATTCACCAGAGAGCAATTCAGGGATTTCATGTTTGCTCAATCGAAACCGCTCCCGACGATGGATATCGTTGTGGGCGCTGCCAGGGCCGGATCCTGCCTGATGTGCACATTGAACAATGAATCACTCGCACTCAACCAGCATCGAATTTCCACTTTCGGACTAAGGAGGTACTTCACGTGCTTTCTCAGTTCCTGTTTCCTCGGAGTGAAGAAACCGGATGCCGCAATCTTCCGGATTGCCCTGCAGGTTACCCAGCGCCCTGCCGAACAATGCCTTTTCATCGACGACAGGGCATCGAATGTGGAAGCCGCACGACAGATGGGCATCAAGGGCGTGCAGTGCCTAAACACCGAACAGTTGCGCGCTGAACTGGAGAAAAACGGAATAGCTTTGAAGTTCGTCTAGCGGGACGTCTCCCAATTTGCATTGCTGCCTTGATTGCTCCAACCTTATAATCGCCCCCATGTCCACACTGGCGATCAAATCAAAGCTGCAGTGCAAATGGGATGCCCTTGCCCTTGGCGAGGTTATGCTGCGTCTGGATCCTGAGTTCGGCCGCATTCGAACGGCGCGCCACTTTCGAATCTGGGAGGGAGGTGGGGAGTACAACGTCGTGCGAGCCTTGCGCAAGTGCTTCGGCAAGACGACCGCGGTTGTTACGGCAATCGTTGACAACGAGGTCGGCCACTTGCTGGAGGACCTCATGCTTCAGGGCGGAGTCGACCTGGGTCATGTCAAATGGGTGCCGTTCGACGGCATCGGCAGAAATGCCCGAGTCGGTCTCAATTTTACCGAAAAGGGCTACGGCATTCGGCCTGCGGTCGGCTGCTCCGATCGTGCATGGTCGGCGGCCTCCCAGTTGAAGCCCGGCGATATCGACTGGAGAGCGATATTTGCGGAGGAAGGCGTCCGCTGGCTCCACTGCGGTGGGATTTTCGCGGCCCTCTCCGCCACCAGCTCAGCTCTTACAATCGAGGCGATGGAGGCGGCCAAAGCGAATGGAACAGTTATTTCCTACGACCTGAATTTCCGGGCGTCCCTGTGGAAATCGCAAGGGGGTACGGAAAAGGCGATTGAGATAAACCGGCGCATTGCCCACCTGGTCGATGTGATGATCGGCAACGAGGAGGATTTCACAGCCGCTCTGGGTATGAAGGTAGAGGGCCTCGATGCTCAGTTGAACAGCCTCAATCCCGAAAACTTCAAGACAATGATCCGCGAGGCGGTCGAACAGTTCCCGAACTTCAAGGTCGTGGGGACAACGCTTCGAACGGCCAAGACAGCGAATGTTAACGATTGGAGCGCCATTCTCTATGCCGACGGCGCCTTTTACCAGGCTCAAACGCGGGAGAACCTGGAAATATACGATCGTGTCGGCGGCGGTGACGGCTTTGCATCCGGGATGATCTATGCACTGCTGGAAGGGAAGTCCCCAAAAGATGCGGTTGAATACGGGGCCGCGCACGGCGCACTTGCAATGACGACGCCGGGAGACACTTCGATGGCGACGCTCAAAGAGGTTGAGGCTGCGATCAAGGCAAAAAGCGCGCGCGTAATCCGCTGAACCCGTCGGATCAGATTCGCTGTATTTCGTATTCCATCGCGTCCTCGGTGGCCATTCACAGGACAAATTCAGGCTCAACGCGGCATGTTGTTTGAGACAATGCGCCGGAGAGTCTATCTATAGAAGCAATGGCTCTCAGGGCCAGCAGTGGAGAATGACATGTCAAGTCAACTCAGGCGAAGAAGGGTTGCATCCGCTTTGGCGCTGATCGGTCTATTATTCGCAGCCTGCGAAGAAAGAAGCATTAACCACATCCTGGCCGATCCCCATCGATATGCAAATCGGGACGTTGGTATCAAAGGGACGGTCATTGAGAGCTATTCTGTCGTAGGTCGCGGGATCTATCGAGTCGACGATGGGACCGGAAGATTGTGGATTGTCACGGATAGAGGGGTGCCGCGCAAAGGTGCGAGGGTGGCGGTCAAAGGAAGGATCAAGGATGGGTACAACCTCGGTGACTTTGGGGCTCTGCTCAGATTGCCGGATCGTCTCGGCAGTGGCCTGGTCATGGTTGAGGAACGACACAAGACCCAGAATTAACTTCCCCTTGTGTCTCGTGGGGCATCTTGGCGGAGTGGTTTTATAAGAGTCACCGCCAAGAGTTGAGGGAAAGGGCAGTGATAGCACTCACCTGACAGCTGCCCATGCAAGTCCATCAGCTCCCTTCCCCACATCAATGAGTTTATCGACTTTCCAAGCGGAGAGGTCGATAGCGGCCACTTTGTGACTCGAATCGCAGGAAACATACGCGATCCGGTTGTCGGGAGAAATCAGGACCTCCTGCGGCGAGCTTGGGACTTCGAGCGTACGGGCCACGTTCATCGCCTGCAGGTCCACAACGGCAACTGCGCGGGCCTTCGGCATTGCCACCAGGAGCCAGCGGCCGTCGGCTGTCGCAGCCGTCCCATACCCTGTACCAGGCAGGGGAATCCACCTTTTTATCCTGTTTGTCGCTGTCGCAATCACCGCAAGCCGCGGCCGGGCCTGATCGCTGGTGAAGGCCATGCTGTCGTCCGCGGAGAGTGAGATCCGCTGTGTTGGAGGCGAGATCGGTATTACTGCGATCGTTTTCGCGGCCTCCAGGTCCAGGACGGACACTGTTCCCGGCCCCACGTTGGCAGTGTAACCGCGCCTGCCGTCGCGGGTGATAGCCAACATGTGCGATTCGGCTTGTCCGGTCGGAATGGATCCGACAACCTTGAGCGAACGTGGATCGATCACACTGACGGTGTTGTCAAGCTCCGTCGTAACATAGAGCTGACCGTTCTTTGGGCCGACTACGGCACAGTGTGGCCGCACGCCGTGTCCGAAGTCGACATTTCCGATCACCCTCTGCGCGACGATATCCACCACGACCATATTTGTTCCATCGGTGCCCGGCTGGCCTACGCCGGAGTTACCGTAGATTGGGACGTAGGCGGTCCCGCCGTCAGGAGAAGCAGCCACTTCATGACCGGTAACGCCGCCCTCGGGAATCGTCGCCAGTAACCGGCCCGAATCGGGATCGACGATGCCGAGGCTCTGGTCTCCTTTATTGGCCACAAGCAAGAGCGGGCGTCCTGGCGCCCTATGGGCAGATGGACCACCGGAAACAGACACCACGCAGAACGATACCAACAACAAAACGGCGCTCAAATCTGCCATGCCCATCCTCCCTCTATTCCGTACTGCGTGCTGATTCAGCGAATTCTGTTTTTTGGATTCCCGGTTGCAGAGATTTTACTAAGAGACATTCAGGTGGTCAAAAGAATCACACGAGGCTGCATAGCCGCGGTGAGCCTTTGCATCTTCTCGATGGCCGCTTTTAGAGCCATCCAAAAGAAACGAAGACGCGGCTACTCCGGCTTTCGGATCAGGGAGGAAAGCGCAGATTGAATCCGGGGTTCGTGCGGGTAACCGTGGCCCAGGTGCTGGCGGAATCCCTCCGCGTAGCGAACGCCGCATTCCCCGCCGTATTGCTCCCCCCACCCGGTCATGCGATCGAGGTATTCATCGACGTGGTGGTGCGCCCGGAGCCAGTCGCGCTGGGATTTGTGCCGGGACAGCATGTCTCGCTTGAGTCCCATTTGGTCGGTGATGTTTACGTAGAATTCAGGACGAATCCTGTCCCCCAGCGCATCGATACCCTCGACCGGATCTGAGTAATAAAGCGCGGGCGTCGCTCGCGCCACGCGGGCCGCCGGGATGTGTGCTGTTTCGTAGAGAGGCATGGCGATGGCAAACGCTGCGGCGCGGACCATGCGTGAGGCCTCCTCGTGATCGACCATGTAGTCGGCCGGCGAGTGGGTGATGATTACGTCGGGATCGAAGGCTCTCACCAGCTCAACCACGCTGCGCAGATTTTGTGCGTTGGAAAAGACCTCGACATCTCTGAACCCTGCGCAGGAAAAGGCCGCGCCCAGGAATGCTGCAGCGTCCTGAGCCTCGCGGAGACGTACACGTGAAATCTCCTCCCGCGTCCCCGTCGACGCGCCGCAATCCCCGGCCGTCATAGTGGCGATGCCCACTTCCCAGCCATGGTGTTTCAGGAGGAACAGTGTCCCGCCGACGAGGATTTCCGAATCATCCGGATGAGCCATGAATGACAAGACGCGTGTCATAGGTTTCTCCGTGGCCCATCAGGAATGGGCCGTGCCCCAGTGTCTGCGCAGCTTCGCCAAACCCCGGTTAGGGGATCGTTGTGCCACCCGGCCGGCTCGAGAGGTAGGTCGAATCGTGCCCACCCTGCCCGGAGCCGATCTCGTGTCTTCTCCCAGTTCAGGAGTCCGCTGAGCGCATCGGCGGCTTCGACATTGCAGGCGCCGACGGCGCATGCAAGCGTCATGCAGCGCTCGGGGGATTCGCCGCGCAACAGAGACGCGAAGAACCCGGCGATGGTTGCATCCCCGGCTCCGGTAGTTCCGAGGACATCGACCTTGAAGCAAGGCGACCACAACTCGCGGTTGATCCAGGGTGCGAGGTCCGAGGGACACGCTCGGCCCAGGCTCTCGAAACTCCTGCCGTCACCGGTCTTGAGATACAGACCCAATCTTCCAAGTTTCAATCCAACGATGGCCGGTCCCAATGAGAGCAGATCACTCGCAATGCTTGAGAGGAGGCCGGATCCAAGCGAGACCGGAAGGTCCTGGTGTTTGCCTGTGAATGATCCGTACTTGTCCGGATAGGACATGACAAGAGTCTCTTCGAGGCTTGGCATGTAGATGTCCACGTTGGGAAGAGCAGCGGCGAGAACGGCAGGCCAATTCACAGTGCCGGCATACCCGTGCGGATCGGGCATGCACATGTCGAGGGAGGTTGTGACTCCGGTTTCCTTAGCACTGCGCAAGAGCCGGCACAGTTCCTCGCCGTTGTTTTGACTCACTCGCTTCATGAGCGGTGGATACCCAAAGTGGAAGAGACGGGCGTTGTTCACCGCGTCGTAGTCTATGTCATCCGCACCGAACGTATCGTTGCAGCCCGGGCAGTGGAGGAACATGCGGTCGGCACCGAGCGGACTTAAAATAAGGCTGTAGGATGTGACTTCCCCGGGGACCTTGATCATTCCCGCGGAAAGACCGGCACCGTGTGCGTCGATGATGCCTAGAACGATCTGTCCAAAATAGTCAAGTCCCACCTTGCCCATCAGTCGGCTGCTAATGCCGAGTTTGTTCAGGGCGAGGCCGGTGTTGGAGACCGGGCCGCCCGTACTCATCACGACAGGGCCTACCTCCTGAAGTTTGCCCGCATCGAAGACAAAGTCATGGCTGGTCAGTGAGGGGATGATATCCAGGCAGAGGTGCCCTGCCACCACTGCATCGCAAGGCCTGCTCACAAGGCTCCCTTGGGATTCGCCAATAGCAGATGCGATTTGATCATTACGCATCGTATTCATCAATTAGATGCCATGTACCAGTATTTGGTGACCGACGGCCCATCACCGATTACGGGGCATTGTCGAGGGTGCGAAGAAGATTGTCGATGCCGGCTTGGGCCACGTCGCGGTCCTGTTCCGGAGAGCCGGAGCTGCATCCGATTCCCCCGGCGATCATGCCCTTGACGAAGATAGGCAATCCTCCACCGACGATCATGAAGCGGCCCTGATTGGAGACGTGCATTCCAAAGGCGGGGCCTCCGGCCCCGGCAACTGCCGCATATTCGTGCGTCGCACGGCGTGCGCAGGCGGCCGTGAACGCCTTGTTGATCGACACGTCGATGCTCGTGACGCGGGCGCCATCCATGCGAATGAAAGCCAGGAGATGCCCGCCGTCATCGACGACGGCGATGTCCATGTCGACGCCGATATCTCGCGCTCTCTTCTCTGCTCCCTCTAGTACGAGCCGCGCGTCGCTCAACGACAGTTTTGGTGCCATGATCATGAAAGTCCCTCCGGGTGATGGGACTGGCGCAAGGATAGATTCACAGTCCGCGTTAGAAAATCTGCCACAAGTCTCACAAATTACACGAACGATTCAACTCTGCGTGTGGGTGCCGGCAGGGCGGGGAGGCGACATTGCCCGGAACCAGATCTCGGATAGAGTCTCGGCCAATTCCTCCAGCTGTAGATGCGGACGCCGGGTGATCCATTCCTGCGCCACCGTATCCACGCTATGCAGCATTGCCAGAGAAAGGACCTCCAAGTTGCCTGCGATCATGCAGCCTTGTGAATTCAAGCCTTCAAATCCGCGAATCATCCACTCTACATCCCTTTCCCGAATCTCGGTGAGGAACTTGCGGATTCTCTGACTGAGCATCCCCACGGGCTGAAGAGCCAACAGGATCTCCCGGTTCTTGTAGTAAGTTTCGAGGTAGTTCGTGATCAGACGCCGGATCTGATGCTCGAGGTGTGTGGATTCGACTTGAGAGGAGAGTCCTGCGTACTGCAGTTGCCCATACACTTCCTCCATTACCGTCTCCACCACATCCTGTTTATTGCGAAAATACTTATAAAAAGTTCCGTAACCCACCTGGGCGAGTTTCGTGATTTCCTCGATGCGGACCGCCTGATATCCGCGGCGCACCAGAACCTTGCGTGCCGCGTCGAGCACTCTCCGACGCGTCCTCTGGCCGCGATCCT
>DASQID010000310.1:0-3209 GCA_035631775.1 Acidobacteriota bacterium | reverse complement strand
TCATTGGGCAGGGCATCGAGGCTCTTGATGATTCGGTTTTCCCCGTAGTTGTAGGAAGCGATCACAAGGAGTCCCGATGCTGCCGCTTTGGTGGAATACAGGTTGCCCAGATATCTGACCGCGGCCTGAGTAGACGCGATCTCATCGTGGCGCTGGTCTGATTGGTCGTACTGAGGCAAGTCCTTGAGAGGACCGAGCCGCAGGTGGTAATCGAGAGCGGTCGGCGGAATTATCTGCCACATGCCTTTAGCGAATCCGTAGGCGGTGGGCGGTCCGACTGCCCGCGAATCGTAGCCGCTTTCCTGCAGCGGGATGAAGAAGAATTCGCGGGGAAGGCCATGCTGGTCCAGTGCGGTTCGGATGAGCTGGAGCAGGCCGCGCTGACGTGCACGATCCAATGCACTCTTTAGCGTTGTCGTGCGTCGCCATTTCTCCACATAGCTCAGAGTCGTTTGATAGAAATCCGGAGGCACGTCAAGATCGGTTTCTCCCAAACGCCTCGCCAGCTGCATGACCGCTTTCTGGACGGGAGATTTTCCGCTGTAGACACCCAGATTCTTCAGAAACTGATCGTAGTCTTGCTCCTCTCTGCGTCGCTCGTTGGTGAGTCGCGCAAATTCATCGGGCGGCATGTTGTCATGCTGTCGGACCAATTGAGCCTCGATGGTCCGCATGCGATAGAAGATGTCCTCTGCCGACGCCCGGATCCGCCTGTATTCACTCGTTTTTTCATAATAGAGATATGCGGTCACCAGGGAAGCTGCGAGTACCATCCCCGAGAGAACCAGGAACGGCCAGCGTCTGCGTTTGTAATATTTGTTCGCCGCCTGGAGGAAGAGCATGGTCTGCTCTCCCGCCCGCCCGCCTTTCGAGGCCCTCTCCAGCTTTTGAAGAATCCTCTCGCTCTCCCGGGCTGCCTCACGGTGACCTCTGTGAATCCCCCGACGCCAGATAAGCTCGAAGACAGGGCCACCACTGCCCAGTTCCACCTTATCCCCGTGACAAAGGCGGGCTTTGCGAATTTGCCGGCCATTGACATAGGTTCCATTGGAGCTGTCCATGTCTTCGATCTCGCAATACTCACTGTGAACCGTTATAACGGCGTGACGGCTGGATACCACAGAGCCGGGAGTGCGCCCGGCGACGACATCATTGTCGGCGCCCCGCCCGAAGGTTGTGGGACCGTGAGGGAGCGAAAATGACTCCATGCCCCTTTCCCACATACCGGAGAGCGGCTGCAGTTTGGGAGTATCTCCCGCCCCCCCACCTTCCTCGCGGAACTCGAGCACCGGACCGCCATTGCCAAGTTCGATTCTATCCTTGTCCTTAAGCTTTGCTTTTCGCACCGGACCGCCATTAATGAAGGTGCCGTTTGTGCTTTCGAGATCCACTAGTATGTAGCTGTCACCCCTCCTTTGTATCTCCGCATGGGTCCCGGAAACGATCTCATGATCAAGCGTGACCTGGTTGCCCGATTTTCTTCCGATGCGCGTGACGTCTTCCGTCAGCTCTAATTTCCTGGTTTTGCCCTGCCCCGCCCTGTAAACAAGAGTTGCCGTCATTGTCAGCATTCTAACCGAAAGAGCACCCGGTCAAAAAATAACTTCGGATTTTGATGGAGAAATCTCCCGCAAATCTCGGGCCTCGCCGTCCGCTAAGGGCTGGCGCAAGAATAACTTCACATTTGCTGCCGGCCCCCAGGCCCGCTGGCGAGGCGCGAGCGAAGAGCTATACCCGGGGTGGTATGTAAGGAGCGAGCAACAAAGCCAGCGAGCCTGCGGGCCGCAGCCTGAAAGGGCGCGGCGGCGGGCGCTCGCGCCAAAATGTGAATTTATTCTTGCGCCAGCCCTAAGATCCGAGTCTCTCGGCTAACCCTCGGATAGAGCGTGCTGCGGGGGATTCGGGATCCGAACAGATGATCAATTGCTGCCTGCTCGTAGCCAAGGGCAGAGCGGAGTCCCGCGGCACGGATCCCATCAGATTCAAACGAACGCAATCCGGACCTGCATCCGCCAGGAACCTGGAAACCACTTGCTGGAGATGTCCGGTTACGGCGGAACCGGTTTGCGAGGGTCGGGACGGATTGGCGAGATTTACGATCAGGTCGAATTTTGTCTTCTGGTAAAGCTTCGCCATTACTTTTATGGTGGCGTAGGCGTCCGTGATTGAGGTCGGCTCCGGTGTCACGACGAGCAGAATTTCGTGAGCCAGCCTGGCAAAAAACAGAACGACCTCACCTATGCCTGCCCCAGCATCGAAGAGGATCAGATCATATTTTCGGTCGAACGAGCTGATGGCACTCTCGACCCATGCTGCAAGAGACGGGGTGAGATGGGTTCCTTCAACCAGCCCCGATCCGGCCGGGAGAAGATCGAATCCCGCGGGGGTTGTGATCACGACTTCATCTATGACCGCCTTTTCTCTGATCACGTCGTGGAGAGTCAGCTTCGGGTTCAGGCCCATGACGATATCGAGGTTTGCCAAACCCAGATCCGCGTCGATCACCAGGGTACGCCTTCCCGCCGCAGCCAGGGCAGCTGCGAGGTTTGCGGTGATGACCGTCTTGCCGACACCGCCCTTGCCGCTGACCACGGCGTAACGGCGGGCTGTTCCAGTTTCAGCGGTCACTTGAGTCCTCCTCGATCCGGCATGAAGAAAGAGCGGATCGCTCTTCAGGAGAAATCTGGGTGGACGTCAAGGGCGGATGGCAGAGGCGCGCCCGGCCCATCCGTTTGGCCCTGTACATTTCCTGATCCGCCAGCGAGACAAGGGCATTTGAGGTCATGGGATTTCGCGGGTCGGTCCAGACGACGCCCACGCTCGTCGTGAGACGCAGCTGCTCGTTACCGACGCGGACAATCAGGGGATTGATGCCCGCGTGGATTCTGGCGCCTGCGTGCAAGGCGTCCTCCGGAGAGCACTCGGGAAGGATCACGCCGAATTCTTCTCCTCCGATTCGTGCGGCCGTATCCATGCTGCGGAGCGATTGCAGCAGTTTCCTTGCGAGGCGCTGAAGAACGAGATCCCCCACGGGATGGCTGTAATTGTCGTTGATCTGCTTGAAGTAATCCGCATCGATCACCATCAGGCTGCAGGTTCGCCCGGTCCGGACACTGCGCTCGATCTCTCTCGAAAGCACATAGTGAAAAAAGGTGGCATTGACTAACCCGGTCAAACCATCATGGATGGAAAGATCGCACAGGCCATCG
>DASQID010000309.1:0-4543 GCA_035631775.1 Acidobacteriota bacterium | reverse complement strand
CGGTTCTCCTTCCAGCTGCCGTCCCGGAATGCGCGTGAGCTCGGGATTAATCCCGTATCTGTTCCGTACCGAATCGACGACGGTTTCTCCATCAGATATCGGCTCTGCAGTTGCTGGAGCATGTAATAGGAGCGGCAGGTTTGCCTGATTCCGTGCTTCTCTTCGACCAGCCAGCCCATGTGGCCATAAGCTATTGTCGTCGCGATGAACTGATCGATGCTCGCCACTACGTTCTCCGGGCTGGCCCATCCCTCCTTGCCTTTGAAAAACTGCTCTGTCCACGGCATTCCGATATCGACGCTGAGCGGATGCATCTTGAGGAGATCGAAGTGCGGGAGGAAAGGATACAGCCAGAGCTTCAGGTCGCTGTAGGTCAGACCATAGTTACCCGTAGCCAGACCGGCATATAGCCACTGGTGATTTCCCTCCGACCAGCAGTGCCCGTCATAGATTCGCTGATCATGCAGAAGCAACTCACCGTAAGCATAGAACGTGGCGGCGAACGTACCTGCGCCGGGAACGCGCGCATCGTAGTCGCATCGCTCCCAGGGGCTCACAGAAGTATGCACATCGGTGTAGGCAGCATTGGTGCCGAATTTTTCGACAATTTCCGGCGCCAATTTGCGGTCCATCTCCACCGCGAACAGGGCCTTGGGCGAGTAACAGCGGGGCCACGCTCGGACAAGGTCCCCCGACGGACGGCGCATGACCATGTCTACATCCCAATACTGATTTACCGGCGCATAATCGGTATAGTTCGTATAGAGCCCGGAGCGCCAGCCGAGGGAGCGCTGGTCGGAGACGTACCTTTTCAGGGCCTCGTCTCCTCCACGCCGAGGAGCTGCCGAGGTGCGGAAGGTGAAGCTCTCTCCCCCGGCGCGCCACGTGATTTCATGGTTACACTGCGTTAGCTTCTCTATCCCATAGGCACGCAGAGGACGCGACCTTTCATGTTCTTTCCGGTAATCCTCCGGGCCCCAGCTTTCCTGCCAAAGCCTGGTTCCCGCTTCTTTGCCGCGCGCGGCAGGCGGATTTGCGATGGTGGGAAGCGTCTCCTCGAAGACGGGCGAGAAGGTAACAAACACCCGCTCATACAGTCCGTTCCGAGCTCCGTCGGTCTTGGGCAGATAGCGAACTCCTCCGTTCAGCCGCAACCGGTCTCCTTCAACCACATCTACAGCGAAGGGTTCCGAAGCGTTCGAGCGGTACCAATCCATCCATACGGACGCAAAAAACGGGATGGTGCCCCGGGAGGACAGCACATGCAGGTGCCGGTTTCCATAGTTGAGGAAGGGGAGGAGTATCAACTCGGGTTGCGATACTCCCTTGATCCATCCGTATGACAATTCTTGCGCCGATCCGCCGGCGCAGATCACATCGAGGACCAGGGACTTCTGCCACAGCCGGGCTGCCATTCTCACCTCAACAGGTTTCGACTTGACCACGACCTTCCAGACGCCATAGACAACTCCGCCCGATTCTTTGAACTCCACCTGGTCTATGCTGTCCGGCTTTTCCCCGAAATCGGGCCCGGCTTCAGACCACGCCGTTGCCGCGAGAACACCGTTCAACCGGACGTCGATATCCCGAAAGAAAGGCTGCCGGGACGAAATGCGATATTCGAGCATCGCGTCCGATCCGCGATACTGCATCAGATAACCATCGACGGTGCGGCTGACGACGGTCTTGAAGTCGCGGGTCTCGTTCTCAGGCAGGATAGTCTCTTCACGCGTGGGGAATGGCAATTTCCCTGCGCCCGTGTTGGCTCCCTGAGGCTCACCGGGAAGCGGCTCGATGGGCCGCTTGGGTCGCGCTTCAAAGGAAAGCGGTCGCATCGGCTCGGCAATAAATGCCAGATCCTCCAGGTAAAGTTCGCGGTCCTCCGTATTGCCACAACCCTTGAACAGGATTCCCCTGAAGCTGAGCGACTTCTTATTCCGTATTTCCTCAGGCACGACACGGTGGATCAACCACCACTCCTTCCACCGCACCTTGTCCAGTTCCAGGGAGATCGCCTGACCATCGCGGTCCTGCAGCAGAAGAATGATGTCCACCGGCGGCGTTTTGGGATCAGGTTCCCAACCCCAGTTATTGCCGTATACCCACAAGGTTACAGCCGAATATGGCTCCGGGATGGGAATAGGCTTCGGCGGGAGAATCGCGACCTCGCTGTCCTTCGAAGTGCCACGATACACGAGCCGGGCCACAGGAGACTCCCAAACTCGCTGCCGCTGTGATTCGACCAAGTCTCCTCGACCGCCATTTTTGCCTGCAATCTGCCAGCCTTCCAACGAGTCGAAATTGACCAGCGGGGAGTGGGGAGGCCTCCGGCCAGCCCGCACCATTTCGTAAGGCCGTTCACCCACCGGCTCGCCCGGCTCGATTCTTTTTGCAGATGCACGATAGTCGTCATCGCCTGTGTCCCAAGGACCTGCCAGACGGGCACCGGTTATGGGGCAGGCGATGACTACGAGAAGGACTATCGCTGTAGAAGCAGCCTGGTGTCGCGCCGGCTGCTGTGTGTTGTGCTTAATGATTTTGATAGTGGTCATCGCTCGCTCCCCTATTCTCCGCGTCACGTTCGTTGCAGTGTGTCCCTCTTGACACGCTGTGTATGACGGCACACGCCGCTCAAAGCAACGCCATTCGCTAACACCCGTCGAATCAATAAATAACCCGTTGGCATCCGCATTGCAATCCTCTGTTCAAAGCAGCAAGGAGGCAGCGATGCGACGACCAACGAGAGAGGCGAGGACAGCAACGGTGGCGGCGATCATCATCATGTGGGCGGCTGGAGCATTCGCGGATGAGAGAGCCCGCCACACAGGCGATTCACCGGATAAACCAGGACCGGGTACGGCCCGTCGGATCGTCGTCAGCCTCCCGGATCGCAAATTGGCCTTGTTGGATGGCGACCTGGTCGTAAAAGTCTGGGCAACTGCCGTGGGAACGGAATCAACACCGTCCCCAAGTGGCACCTATACCATCGTTAACCGCGTGCCGAATCCGACCTATTACAAATCGGGCAAAGTAATTCCGCCCGGCGCTTCAAATCCGGTAGGTACCAGATGGCTGGGACTCAGCCTCAAGGGATTCGGCATACATGGAACCAACAGTCCCGGCTCAATCGGCCGCAAGGCTTCTCATGGCTGCATTCGGATGCGCAATCAGGACGTTGAGGAACTGTTTGAGCTCGTCAGGGTCGGTGATGTGATCGAGCTGCACGCGGAGCGCAGCGAGAGACTGGCGGAGATCTTCGGTCCTGTCCGCCGTCCAAGCTCAGCTTCCGGTGTCAGGGCCTCCGAATTTGTCGCCTCGGCTTCAGGACAATAGCAGCTTCAGACATCGGGAGGAACCGCGGATTGGCTCGCGAAAAGCACGCTATTTGCAGTGACTACGACGGCTCCAGTTGCGCTTGTCCGGCTTGATACCTGGCCCTCGGACTGTCTTCAGCGGCATAGGGTGAGTCGACAAAAAGTCGATTTAACGTTCACAACGCGTCCGGGACTGATTCCCGGACCTTCACGATTGGAGAATCCCATGTTGTTCATCAAGTTCGCTCTTCTTGCTTTCGGCGCCGCGCTGTTCGTGGCGGCTGCGGTCACTCTGACTTACGACCTTTATGAAGCATGGCGCGTTCGGCAGCTTCGTCTACGCGACCCGAACAGCGCACCCGCCACGCCTCCCCTGCGTTGGCGCCTGGCGGGGAGGCTGGCTGCATTCGCATGGCTTCCCTTGCTCCTGGGTCTCAGCGTGGCAGTCGTTCCGAGCGGAATGGGCGGAGTGCGTGTCAGCCAGATTTCGGGAACACTTCCTGGAGTTCTATACCCCGGTATTCACTGGATTGTCCCTCTGACTCAGGGCGTCGAGCTCTACGACATCCGGGACCAGGTATTTACGACTTCCACCGGCGAGGATCCGAAGAAGAAGGAGGAGTCGCTCAAAGTCCAAAGCAGAGAGGGCTTGGCGGTCGGCCTGGCGGTAACGGTCCGCTACCGCATCGACCCCAAGCGACTGGATTACATAAATGCCAACCTGCCGCAGCCCCTCGATGAGGAGATCATCGTACCCGTTGTGACCAGTGTCTTCCGACAGGTTGTCCCCAATTACACGGTGCGGGAAGTCTTCTCGGTGAAGCGTGAAGAAGTGCGCCAGACCTGCATGACCGCCATCGCACAGAAACTCGCAGCCGACGGCGTCCTGGTCAAGGAGGTAATGTTGCGCGACATCGCCCTTCCGTCTGATTACTCAAAGGGACTCGAGGGCCTCCTGCTCAAAGAACAGGAGAATGAGAAACTGGGTCTTGAAATTGAGGTTAAGCAGAAACTGGTGAAGACCGCCGAGTTGGAAGCTGAGGCCGACAAGGTTCGCCAGGTCAAGCAGGCGGAAGCTCAGGCCCAGGTGACCGTGCTTCAGGCCAAAGCACAGGCCGATGCCATGCAGCACACGCTGCCGCTCAAAGAAAAGCAGATCCAGCAGTCACGCCTGGAGGCGGAAGCGCGCAAGGAAGCGACCGTGAAGAATGCCGAGGCGGCCGCTCAGG
>DASQID010000308.1:0-8489 GCA_035631775.1 Acidobacteriota bacterium | reverse complement strand
CGCCGTCTTTGTAGGGGCGGTCGACGCGGTTATCAACATGCAATCGACGAGTTCATCGCATGGCATTGCTTGGAGCCTCGCCCGTCATTCACTGAGTTCATCTTGAATCTCGCCAGCTGGCACGTGGGACTATTAATGTCAGGCGTGCGTCCGTGCACCGACTGAAAAGACCCAATTTCTGCAAGTACAGCGAGACGGATCGCGCTATGATTTGAACGATGAAAAATCGCCACAGACCACTGATCGTTGTAGTGTTCGCCACCCTTGCGTTGCTCATGGCCAGCCCCGCCTTGGGCCGCGGCCAAGGGGCAGGGTCACCGCAAACGGTCGAGTTAGCGCTCGACCGAAAGCTCCCTGTCGACTCCAGGATCACGACTGGTCGACTCGAGAACGGGCTCCGTTACTGGATTCGGGAGAACCGAGAGCCGAAGAACCGGGCCGATCTCCGGCTGGTCGTCCACGCCGGGTCGGTGCTCGAGGACAAGAACCAGCGGGGACTGGCCCATCTGGTCGAGCACCTCGCCTTCAATGGATCCGAACATTTCCCCCGGCAGGCCCTGGTTGATTTCATGGAATCCATCGGCATGAGGTTCGGAGCCGACCTCAATGCGTTCACCGGTTTCGACCAGACCGTCTACATGCTGAAGATTCCTATGGATTCCGACGAGATCCTCGAGAAATCATTCCTCATCCTGGAGGACTGGGCCCACGGGCTGACCTTTGACCCGGCGGCCGTCGACAAGGAACGGGGGATCGTCATCGAGGAGTGGAGGCTCGGCCAGGGCTCCGCCGAACGGATGCGGGCCAAGCAATTTCCCGTCCTTTTCCGTGGATCCCGCTACGCCGAGCGGATGCCCATCGGAACGAAAGAAACCATCGAGACGGCCAACGTAGAAGCACTGAAGCGCTTCTACCGCGCCTGGTACCGCCCCGACCTGATGGCGGCTATTGCTGTGGGGGATTTCGACCGGACCCGGATCCTGGACCTGATCAGGAAACACTTCGCCGGCATCCCCCGGGCGAAAGGAGCGCCGGCCCGGCGGGCATATCCGGTGCCTGACCACAAAAACCTGCTTTTTGCCGTAGCAACGGACAAAGAGGAGACGAAAAGCTCCGTAGCCGTTTACCACAAGCTGCCCGTCGCCAGCCAGAGCACTGTCGCATCCTACCGGCGGATGCTGGTCGAAAGGCTTTTCAATGCCATGCTCAACGCCCGGTTCGCCGAAATCGCCCAGAAGCCCGGCGCGCCGTTCCTCGGAGCCGCCTCGAGCAAGGGCCGTCTGGTTGAGTCGAAGGAAGTCTACGCGCTGTCGGCGCTTGTTTCCGCGGGAGGCATCTCGCGTGGATTGGAGGCTCTGTATACCGAGGAGGAGCGGGTTGCGCGCTTCGGTTTCACCGAAACGGAACTCAAGCGCCAGAAGAGCGAGACGCTCCGGGCCTTCGAACGGGCCTTCACGGAGCGCGCGACCGAGGATTCCGGCGATCTGGCAGAGGAGTTCACCCGCAGCTTCCTCGAAGGGGAGCCAACCCCCGGAATCGCCTGGGAGTACGAGGCGCACAAGCGTTTCATGCCGGAGATCTCGCTCGAAGAACTCAACCGGCTTGCCAAGGAGTGGATGAGTGGGCCGAATCGTGTCGTGATGGTCAACGCTCCCGAAAAGGAGGGAGTCCCGATCCCGACCGGTGAAGAACTCGCCTCCGTCCTCAAGAACGTCAAAACCGAGGAACTGGTCGCCTATAAGGACACGTCGACCGACAAGCCTCTCCTTCCCGAGATGCCGGAGCCCGGCAGCATCGTCTCGACCAGCGCACGACCCGAGATCGGGGTCACGGAGTGGACACTCTCAAACGGCGCGCGGGTCGTCCTCAAGCCCACGGATTTCAAAGAGGATGAGATCCTCATGCGGGCAACGAGCCCGGGAGGGATCTCCCTGGCCTCGGACGAAAATCTCATTCCGGCTAGCACCGCCGACCAGGTCGTGTCATCCGGCGGGCTTGGAGCATTCAGCGCCCTCGACCTCGAGAAAAAGCTGGCGGGGAAGGCCGTCTTTGTCAGGCCCACGATCGGTGAGCTTGACGAGGGGCTTGCCGGTAGCGTGTCTCCCCGGGACGCGGAAACCCTCTTCCAGATGATCTACCTCACGTTTACGGCGCCGCGGCCCGACCCCGGCGTTTTCGAGGTCATGAAGGCGCAGCTCAAGGCTTTCCTGGAGAATCGAACAAAGAGCCCGGAAGTCGTCTTTTCCGACACCCTGCGGACGACGATGCAGCGGGACCAGCCCCGATTCAGGCCGATGACGGTCGACGAGATTCCCCAAATGGACCTTGAGAAATCCTTTGCCTTTTACCGTGACCGATTCGCCGATGCGAGCGATTTCACGTTCGTCTTCGTCGGGAACCTGGACCTGGAAGCGATCAGGCCCCTGGTGTGCCGATACCTAGCCAGCCTGCCTGCCCTGCACCGCACGGAGACTTGGAAGGACTGGCGGGTGCCGCCGCCCGAAGGGGTCGTGACTCGGACCGTGGAGATGGGCGTCGAATCCAAGAGCCTGACGGCTGTAGTATTCTCCGGCCCGTTCGGCTATACCTTGGAAAACCGGAACGCCATCGGGGCCGCGAGCCAGGTGCTCGAAACCCGGCTGCGCAAGCTGCTGCGGGAGAAGCTGAGCGGGACCTACAGCGTCAGCGTCCAGCCGTCCGTGAGCAAGATCCCGCGAGAGGAGTTCCGGGTGAGCATCGAACTCGGCGCCGACCCGAAACGAATCGACGAGCTGAGCCGGGCCATCTTTGAGGAGATCGGCCGGCTCCAGACCGATGGCCCGGAAGAAGAGGAGGTCAAGGAGGTCCGGACGGCAGAGTCGCGCGATTACGAAACCAGCAGCCGGCAGAACGGCTGGTGGCTGTCCCATCTCACCGAGCATTACAGGCTCGGGGAGGACCCGGCAGAAGTGATGCGCATTCCTGCGTCCCTCGACCTCATCACGAAAGACGTGGTCCGGATAGCGGCCCAGACGTACTTCAAAACGGAACGTTACGTCCAGGTCACGCTGTACCCCGAAAAAAAATAAGAAGACGAAGCGCCCCTTATCGGAATGGGCAGATCACGGACCGAGGAGGGACCAGAACCAAAACGGCAACCTGTCCTTCCTATCTACTAGGGCCGATCGAGGGCACGCGACTTCAGATCTGCTCCGAGAACTTAAGCCTTCCGGCCTGACCAAGGAGGATGCCATGTTCAGGAGCAACGCCGTACGGAATTGCGTGGAACTCCACGAGATCGAGATCAACCGATTCTACCAGGTGTGGGAGGCGTTTTGCGCATCCGGTACGACGCTGCCGGAATCGAGCGATTGACGGCGAGAGCCGAGTGGCGTAGTCTCACTTTAATCGTGGTGCTCTCTTCTCGAAGACAGTTTATCCAAGAAACCTTGTTCGCCGCGTCGGCGCTCTACAAGTGCCCTATTCAGGCGCTTGCTGGAGTGCGAGTAATGCTTGCGGCACGCGAGCAGAATGCGGATTTGGTGGATCCGGCGGCGATCCGAACACTTGCTTCCAAAATTACCGGCCACTTGATCACACCCGAGGCGCCCGACTATGAATCGTCCCGCCTGGTCTTCAACCGCGCATTCGACCGACGTCCGGCGCTGATCATTCGCTGCGCCGGCGCCTCCGATATCGCGCGGGCTTTTGATTTTGCCCAGACGCACAAATTGCCCGTCGCAGTGCGTGGCGGAGGCCACAGCCGCGCCGGCTTCAGCGTATGCGATGGCGGCGTTGTGATCGATCTCTGCGAGATGAACCGGGTCGAAGTGGACGTAAACAAGCGGGTGGCCCGTGCAGAAGGCGGTGCGCTGGTGCGTGATCTGGACCAGGCAACGCAGCGCTTTGGCCTGGCCACAACGTCAGGTGGGTGCCCGACGGTAGGTGTCGCCGGACTGACGCTCGGCGGGGGAGAGGGCTTTTTGATGTCAAAGTATGGCGCCCCGTGCGACAACTTGATATCGGCCCAACTTGTGACAGTAGATGGGAGGCAAGTCGAGACCAGTCGGAACTCCAATCCTGATCTTTTCTGGGCGATTCGGGGCGGAGGCGGGAATTTCGGCGTGGCGACGGCGCTTGAGTATCGGCTCCATCCGATAACGGACGTTCTGGCGGGAACACTGACGTTTCCTGCAGGACAAATTCCCGAGTTGCTCCAGGCTTTTGCCAAGTTTGTCTCCGCGGCGCCGGATGAAATGAACGTCGTCGGCGAGGTCATACCGTCCGAACAAGGGACGCGATTCCATATGATGGTTTGCCATTGTGGCGATCCGCGCCGCGGGAATGACTTGCTCAAGCCGCTGAGAGCGCTCAAACCACGAGAGGACAATATTCGGGTTAAGTCATATCTGGAAACTCAAAGGACAATCAATCCTTACGCGCCTGTAGCGCATTTCCAAACGAACCTTGTTCTAGCGGAGCTCGGCGGCGCCGCAATATCCGCCATAACAACCGCCGCCAAGAATGCGCCACCAAACACAAGGGTGTTCATTGTGCCGATCTACGGCGCCATTACGCGCGTCGGAGTGACTGAGACGGCTTATGCGTTGCGGCAGCCGGGATACGAGTTGGACATTATGGGGCGCTGGAGCGTTCCTTCAGATAAGGCCGATGCGGTGCAATGGGTCAAGACTCTGCGCGATAAAGTGCAGCCTCTCGCAAGCGGCGCATACGTCAACCAGTTGGGAGAGACGAGTGAGAAGCTCGTCAGGGCAGCCTACGGCTTGAACTACGCTCGCCTCGCGGAGATCAAGAAAAAGTACGACCCTCGAAATGTTCTGCGACTCAACCAGAACATCAAGCCAGATTAATCACTCGCATCAGGTAGCCTGGAGGAAGCTCGAGCAGATTAATCGGGTGAGAGAGCTCACGAGTCACATGATCCCAGTCGACGGCTCCGATTTCATTTCTGATCCATTTCCGAATAAAGCGATAGCAGGCCGGGGCGTGTCGTTGAATCCATGAACTATTGAGCCTCGTAGGTTCCTGCTTGGAGAGCAGCTCGTTAAGAGTGAAGGCTACTTGGTCAAGGTTCGTGCCGAGTCGGGCAGCACGAGCTCTCACGGACTTGCGTTTCACATCCAGTCATCAGCAGGGAGGAGAGATGCAGATAGGCCCTAAGCGGAGCAGTGCGGCCGAATCACTTTAAAACAGCTTAGTGATACAACCGCTCAATGGTCTTCATCGCAAGAAAGAGCCTTCCGGAGATCCCCGGCAATTCCAGAAATCCGTACTTCAGGTAGAACGTCCTCGCATGGTCGCTTTTCGCATCCACAATCACCGCCGCCGATGCGATCTGTTCGCTCAGCAAGAGAGATCGATGCAACGCGTCCATCAACAATACTGCGCCGAGTCCCTGTCCGCGAAAGACAGTGCTTACGGCGAGACGCCCGATTAGCGTCGCCGGCACCATAGGATATCTGGGAAGTTTCTTGGAAATATGCTGAGGAATCGAACCGAGTTCAACCGCGAATTGTGAGAGCGTGTAGTAGCCCGCAATTGTCAAGCCGTCACTACTGAGCACGAACGTAGCAGCCACACGCTTCTTGACGTCTTGTCCCGCTTGTCTTTTTAGGTAATTGTCGAGAACCTCAACTGCGCAGGAGAAATCGTTCCGATTATGATGCGGTCCGAGCGGCTGAATTTGGAACTCAGGCGGCATTTCCATTGCGAGCGAATCTATCGGCCGACGCGCCTCCAGTATCGTTTTGCGGCTCTTCTTGCCGCAGCGTTCGGCGCTGGCGGATTGAGAAGGGCGTTGACGAACATGTCACGCGCTTCGCCCTGTAGGCTCATCATTTCATATTCCTTGATGGTGTTCGTTGCCGCTTGCTGGGCACTGACCACTACGAAGTCTGTCACCGACGTTCCACGAAGCCCCGCGGCGCGTTCGATGATTCGCTTCTGTTCCCTTGTGAGACGTGCCTCCAGGCGTTCCAGTTTTGATGGGCGCCTCCAAACCTTGCGTGATTGCTGCCGTACCATAGGCACCTCCGGCATAGATCGTACGGCAATTCGCCGTACATGTCAATCGACGCGGCAATGTCTATCAGAATTCCGGTTGCGTGAAAAACAAGAGGAGATCCTGAAACGAGATGGACAGTCTTGTTTGTACCGATACTGCAGTCGTCTTTGGCTGGCGCATTGGCGTGTCCTGCTAGTGACTGCGGAGATGATCGTCAGTAGACTGAAAGTGTAAAGGGCGAGTCAGCAGAGTGATGAGCAAAACATTCGGACGTCGCGGCGGCGGGGAACTGCATCGTCACGAGATTCATCATTCGCCAAGACACCAAATCTCGCCTGAAATGTCTTGGGACATCGACAGCCACTTCAGCACGGGATCGAATAGCAGTAGATGATAGTCCCGTTCGCTGCACAACCCGCCCCGCGACGTCCAGAGCCGCAGCCGTCGAACCTTCGAAGGAGCAGAATCCGTCCGTTTGAATTCTATTTCGAAAAGAACCATATCGCGAAAGGGAGAGAAGGATGATCCGGGCTCTGGATCGTTTATGACTCTGGCAGTCCAGTCCGAGGTGGGCGTTTCAAATACTCTTCCCTCGACCGGGAACTTCTCCATCAGTGTTCGACTCATAAAGTCCTTGCAGCAAGCCGTGTCGAAACGATCTTCCTATGGCTGGTGAACCCCTGATTTCAGGTGTTAGAAATCCTGGCGCCATACGCTGCCGCGCCTGTAGTCCCCCCGGCCCTGTAACGCCGCGGCCTCTTCCGGCCCCAAGGGGCCAGCCCCGATCCCCTACGACGCCTGCCTTACACCAAACGAAAACTGTTCAGATTCGCCGTCCGTAACCACGACAGGTATCTGTGAATCGGGATAGTATCCGGAGACCTTCTCAATGATCATGGCTCCATAATCCCTGTCTTTCGGGCGGGCGCTGGTATGAAGGCGTTTCAGGGTGTCGAGTGTCAAAAATGAAAGATGCACCATCCCCGATTTCCCCATTTGAGTGAACTTGATCAGGACCAGCCCTCGCCCCTTGTCCTTGTGTCCCCTCAAAGCCGATCGGACTATCGAATGCTTGTGTTCGCGGAGAACTCTCTTCCGCATCACATTGAAACTCTCGCTTGTCATGATTCCTCCTGGGGCCCCGGTGGGACCCGGTTCACTGCGGATTGACGGGGAGACGGACAATGACAGTACTGTCTGCACGCCCCAATTGCATGTGGCTTGTTCCGTTTGTTATCTCATGAGAGGTCAATTTGCCCTGAGCCTCGTCGGCGGGACTCGCGAGATTCTCGACATCCACAACCCTGCCCTCGATCTCATGCAGCTTGCGCTCGACCTCGGTGAGGTTGCTCTGTGCAGTAACGCGCCTCTCGTCCGCAATTTCAGAGCGCGCTTCGAGACGTCTGATGCGCCGCTCCAGCGCGGCGCGATCGACCATCCACCAGATGAACACGATCAGTGGAGGGATGAGGGAAACAAAGAGACGCCAAGTCTCTGCAGATCCGTGAAGAATGGCATAGCACAGAGCGACGAGCGCCAGCGCTCCCGCAAAGAACGCCACACATACTCTTGGCAATATTGTCATGATGCTGCCTCTGTCTGATTCCGGCCTCCCAGGAGGACGCCGTCCGGCATATAACCGTCTTCCTTCTGGATCCGTTCCCCTCTTGCGACCACCACTACACCCGATTCGGTCACCGTGAAGCGCTTGGCATCGTCCTCAAGCCTGTAACCGACGGAGAAACCGGCAGGAATCTTGACGTCCTTGTCAATGATAGCCCGACGGATCTTCGCATGTCGCCCCACTTCTACCCGGTCGAAAAGGACCGAATCCTCCACCAGCGAATAGGAATTGATGCGCACGTCCGGAGAGAGGATCGAGCGTTCCACCCGGCCGCCGCTGATAATGCAGCCATTGCAGATGAGCGAATCCAGGGCGACGCCTACGCGACCTGCTTCGCCGCCGGCAAATACCATCTTTGCGGGGGGGCGCGGCCGCGTCGAAGAGTGGATGGGGAAAGAGGTGTCATAAAGGTTGAACACCGGATCGACCTTCACCAGATCCATGCTGGCCTCGTAATAGGAATCCAGGGTGCCGATGTCGCGCCAGTAATTCTGCTTGTCATCACGGAATGGATAGGCGAAAACACGTTCGTTGTGGACGACACGAGGGAGGATGTCCCGGCCAAAGTCGTGAGCGGCGCCGCTGTGGGCGTTCCCGGAAATCCATTCGATAAGAGCGGTAGTTTCGAACACGTACACACCCATGTTGGCCCAGGCAGATTCCGGCCTGCCGGGGATGGGCTTAGGGTCCTCTGGCTTTTCTTCGAAGGCCAGGATGCGATTATCTCTGTCGACCCCCAGGACTCCCATGCGACGCGCCGACTTCAGATCGCACTCCACGGCAGCGACCGTGACCACGGCGCCCGTGCGGATGTGGGCTTCAATCATCTCACTGTAATCCATCTTATAAATGTGGTCGCCG
>DASQID010000307.1:0-4302 GCA_035631775.1 Acidobacteriota bacterium | reverse complement strand
GATTCGCCTCCCACCTGTTGCTGTTTTTCAGGAATATCTGGATGGTCCTGCACCCCGTCTTCCGGCCCCGCTCGAATGCAAGGTGAATGCCCCCCGCAATCGACATGTGAGCGCCGACGAGGAGTTCGGGTTTCATTGCAGATCCCATGTTATAATTTTTGCTCTTCGCTGCACGGGGGCAAGGGGAAATCATGGCCGAGAGATACTCCATCCTGCTTGCGGGACTCAAAGCATCGGAGGAGCCGCTTGCGGTGGGCCACTTTACGGAGGCCGGCCATCGAGTGGCGACAGTCGAGAGATTTACGGACGCTACGACCCGGGCGTCCCAACCCGACCTCGTCTATCTGCAACCGACCTCGGAGGCCGGGGCCGTGGAACAGCTCAAACAGTACATTTCTGCCTTCCCGGGGGCCGCGGTCGTGTTCGTCTGCACTCAGACGAGCGGTCCTGTCATGCTGGACGCCTGGAATGCGGGAGCCGCCGACATTATCGCTCTTCCGCTCACCAATCAGTCGCTCGAGAGAAGTCTGGCCCGGGTTGCCAAACTGATTCCGACACGAGAGGCGACGACAACGGGTCAGGCCCAGGCGCGATTTCGCTATCTCGATGAAATGGGCAAAGAGCACTGGGCGAGTATCATTCCGCCCAAGTTCACGATCGGCCGGAGCTCCGGCAATGACCTGGTTCTGACACAGATGAGCATTTCCCGGACGCACGCCGAAGTGCTGGTGCAGGATGGAGAATATCTGCTCAAGGATCTGGGAAGCAAACACGGCACTTACCTAAATGGCACTCGAATCGAGCAGTCCCCGCTCAACAATGGAGATCGCATCAACATTGGCGGCTTACAAGGACCCAGCCTGACCTTTCACAAGGGCGATCTCCTTCAGAGCCTCCTGGGCATCTCCGATACGAAATCCGACGTAAGTCTGTCGGTGAGGGGTTTCAAGGAAATCGGCATGTTGCTCGCGACTTTCCGCGCTCTGAGCTCCATCCCGCTCCTCGATGATTTGCTCGCCCTGGTCGTTGACACCGCCATCGAACTCACCGGAGCTGAGCGCGGTTTCATCATGCTGAAGGATGAAAGCGAGAGTTTGGCCTTTCGCTGTGCGCGCAACAGCTTCAAGCGTCCGCTGGACGGATCGTTCTTTCAAACCAGCCGCCGCGTTCCTGACGAGGTGTTTCACACAGGCCAGCGAATTGTGATAAACGACCTCGACATCGGCGATGACACGGGCGACCACAGTTCCACGCGGCGACTGGGCCTGCGCAGCATCTTCTGTGTGCCCCTCCGGTACCTGGCATTCCACGAAACGGGCAATCTGTCTGGCATGGGGCGTATGGAAACCATCGGCGTGCTCTACGTGGACAGCCAGAGCATCGGCACTGGGTTGTCCACTACCCAGGTTGACGCGCTGGAGACGCTTGCCTCGGAGGCCGCGATGGCCATTTACAACGCGCGCCTTTATAAGGACTCGCAGGAAAAGCGGCGCATGGACGAGCAGCTCGCGATCGCAAGAGAGATCCAGCAGGCACTTCTGCCAAACCCGAACAAGGATCTGCCTTTCGTGCGCGCGTGCAGCCAAAACCTGCCTTGCCATGAGGTGGGCGGAGACTACTTCGATTACTTCGACCTGGACAACGGCAAGTTCGGCTTCGCGCTGGGCGACGTTGCCGGCAAGGGTATGCCGGCGGCTCTCCTGACGTCCATGATTCAGGGTATGTTCTCGGCCCAGAGTCTCCTGGACGCCCCGCTCCCGGTCGTCATTTCCAATATCAATCGCAATCTCGCCAGGCGCGGCACGGGTAACCGCTTCGTCACTTTCTTTTTCGGAATGCTGGATTCCGAAGGCAATTGCACCTACGTCAATGCCGGACACAACCCGCCACTGCTCCTGCGCCTGGACGGTTCGCTGATCGAGTTGAAGGAAGGGGGCGGCATGGTCTTGGGCTTATTTGCCTCGGCCCAGTACGAATCCAAGACCGTGCAACTCCAGCCGGGCGATCATCTGATCCTGTTCACCGATGGAGTCCTTGAAGCCCGAAACATAGCAGGCGATGAATTTGAGCAGGAGCGTCTCCATGCCGTTCTGACCCGGAACGCTCGGGCAAGTGCACCGGAAATACTGGCTCGCCTGAGGGACGCCGTCCTCAGTTTTTCCGCCAACGCACCGCAGCACGATGACATCACCATGATGGTCCTGGGCTTCCGGGAGGAAGGGTACAGCGCAATGAGCGCTTGACATTGGTGACAGGGCCCATCCGAATTGTGCATGAAAGTCTGCATCGGGCAGCCATAGGGCACCCGTGCTGCTTGTCAGCAGCAAGGATTTATGCGGTGTTTGCCTTGGAGATTCTTGGCGTTCCTTGCGTCTTGGCGGCGAGCTTTTAAGAACTCACCGCCAAGACGCACAGAGTACTTCCTGGTGGTGGGAAAATGCAGGCACCATGGCAGCCTCACACTCTCGAAAGCGACGTTCTTGAACAATCCCTGTTAATCATCCAACAATGATTCCGCTGCAGGCTGTAACCCCTCGTGCTCTGACAATGACGATCAAGGGTGTTTCTATCGAAGAAGCCCGCAAAATAGTCAGTGCTGTGCATCGCAACGGCACTCTGCCGGGGGTAGTACGCCACGTCCGGCGGGCCAGTCTGGAGGCAGTGCGCGCCGCCGGATGCGTGCCCGCCCTCGAGGTACGTGCCGTGCAGCACAGCCGGATTGATCCCTTCGTCAAATATGCCCTCGCGGCTCCGGACGGACAGGTGATTGAGACGGTCCGCATTCCGCTGGAACATGGCGGGCGTCACTCCGTCTGCCTCAGCTCCCAGGTCGGGTGCGGTCTCGCATGCGCCTTCTGTGCAACGGGACGAATGGGGCTTCGCCGCAATCTTAAGACCTGGGAGATCGTGGAGCAGGTACGTATTGTCCGCCGTGGGCTTGATCGCGCCCGGGGGCAGCGTGTCCACGGGGCAGTTTTCCAGGGCATGGGGGAACCGCTTGCCAACGCCGACAGCGTTATCGAGGCGATTCAGGTGCTCACCGAACCCAGTGCCCTGGCGATCGACGGACGCAACATAACCGTGTGCACTGCAGGAATCCCTGCCGGAATCCGGCGTCTCGCGCAGGAAGTACCCAAGGTGCGTTTAGGCATTTCCATCGTGAGCACGCGCCGGGAGGTACGGCTGAAGCTCATGCCTGTCAGCCACGCGCATCCGCTCCACGATGTCCTGGATGCGGCCGCGGAACACGCGCGCATTACTGCGCTGTCTCCGATGTGGGCAGTGACACTGCTGGATGGTGTGAATGACTCGGAGGAGGACGCCCGCCAGTTGGCACACTTGGCCCAGGACTTCACCTTGAAGACGGGATTGCGCCCGCGCATCAGTATAATCCCCTACAATTCGACAGGCACCCAGGATTCGTTTGGACGAACGACAGCGGAGCGAGAAACTGAGTATCGCCGCGTGCTCCGGAATGCAGGAGTTGCAAGCCACAAGAGGTACAGTGGAGGCGGGGATGTCTTCGCCGCCTGTGGTCAACTCACGGCTCTCTCAGAATCGAACTAAACAACCTCGCCTCAAAGGCGAGGGCTTGAGCTGTGTCGCCTAAAGGCGACTGGTGATTGGTGTGCTTGTCTCGCCCTTACAGGGCTTTCTTGCTTCTCACTGCCTGTTCCCAGGGCTTGCGCCCTGGGCTTTCCTGGCGCGCCCCTGCGGGGCTCCCATTGCAGAGCCGCGCAGCGGCGAGACAGATCAGCCCAGGCCGCAAGCCCTGGGTTTGGGGGGCGCCCCGAGAGAGCCCTGTAAGGGCGAGACAATTTTTCTCGTCGACCGCATCGACTTCGCGACCCCATCCCTCACCCGAAGGCGAGGGGTTTCCACCATCCTTCATCGGGACACTAATCACCCGCATACCTCGTCGTCTTTCGGGCGTTCCGATTGTCGCTTGCCACTCATCCTCACCTGATATAGAAATGCTCATCACACTCAACCAGGAAGGGATCCATGAATATCAAGCCGGCATTGCTGGGGGCCTCCATCGTGGCGGCATTGGGGGGCCTGCTGTTCGGTTTCGACACGGCGGTCATCTCCGGCACGACGGGCTGGCTCAAAGCCACGTACAGTCTGACGGATTTCATGCTGGGATTTACGGTCGCAAGCGCGCTGATTGGAACCATCATCGGTTCCATCGCCGTCGGGCGTCCAGCCGACGTCATTGGGCGACGCGGAGTGCTCTTCATCCTCGCGGTCTTCTACTTCATCACCGCGGTCG
This sequence comes from Acidobacteriota bacterium, assembly GCA_035631775.1. Classification (GTDB taxonomy): domain Bacteria; phylum Acidobacteriota; class UBA6911; order UBA6911; family UBA6911; genus DASQID01. Next base: position 29 of record DASQID010000307.1, on the reverse strand, counting down.
GCTGCGCGCTGGCGTGGAACTGGGGGACA
>DASQID010000306.1:0-8017 GCA_035631775.1 Acidobacteriota bacterium | reverse complement strand
GAAACCCACGCCAACCCCGCGTTGAGGAGAAGCAGGTAGCTGAAAAGCGGAATCGGCTTGTTTTCACCCGTCGAAAGAAGAACCGGCGTCGCAAAGCCGCCCACCAGGCCGAGTAGCGCGATGAACATGGAGTCGCGCCGGATTGAAAGCAGAACCGCAACCGCAGTCACAAGAACCATGAGGATAAAGGCGGGAACAGCATCGATCAGGTTCCAGAGAGCGCGTGCCGCGAAAAAGGTGGAGAATAAGATTGCAATTGCGGAAGCATCCATTGCATTGGCCGTAACAGGGTATCTCCGGGCTGCATTAAGCTCGCACAAGACCAGCAAGCCGATCCCGACGAAAATACCAATGGCCATACGCACCGGCGGCATCAGCCAACCCCTGTCGATCGAGTAGCGAAGGAAGAAGACAGCAGCCAGAAGCAGCGCCACGCCGGCAATCCAGGAGAACAGCTTTACTCCGACGAGCCCCTCCCAATCGAAGCTCGGGATCCTCAAGCTTGGGCCCGACGGAGGGGGAGGAGGCGGAGAAGGCGGTGGCTGGGTCGGACGAGTCCTTTGGGGAGCAGCTTGTTCCGGCCTCACCACCGGCGGCGGGGCAGGAATCGGTCGTGGCGCTGGTTTGGGTTCCACCGCTTTTTCCGGTATCACAACCGGTGCGGGCTTGGGTTCCGGTGCGACCTCAGCCACAACGACGGGCTTCTCAGCAGGTGCGGGCTCGGGAGGTGCCTTTGCCGCGGACGGCTGCAAGAGCGCGCGAAGAGCGCGAACCTCGTTCTGCAGTTCCTTCTGCTGCCGCTCCAGCCGGCTGCAGGCTAGGCTTAGAGGTGAGATCTGCGTTTGGAGTTCGTTGAGCCTGCGCGAGTTGCGAACGAGAGTGACTAATATCGCTATCGGAACAAGGAGGATAAAACCGACGACGAACAGATAGAGAAGGGGCTCCATTGTCACCTCCACTTCATTTCCTATGAGCGTAATTAGTTGCTTTCGCAAAACTCCACGAATCGCACATCAGGTCAGGGCTCCGGAGGGGCCAAAGCAAGCGCGAGCCCCCGGATAGGATATTGCATTAAGTCCAGCCCCGGCAGGGGCGAAAGACCCTTTAATGCTATGTCTTATCTGTCGCCCCTCCAGGGCTCTGATCATTCTTGACAATCCCAACCCCGGGCTGCGCTGCGCTTGCCCGGGGCTGGCGCCTCTTCGGGGTGCTTATTGCACGGCTTTGGCGGCAGAGACTGATCATTTGCTTTCGTAAAACTCCACGAATCGCACATCAGATCGGGCCGCAAGAATTGACGATTGACGAATTACGATTGACGATTGAAGAAGCCGACGGACGTTCGGTCGTCAATCGTTAATCGTAGATCGTCAATCATAGGTTCTCTGCCTCAGAGGCCTGCTTTGATAGCTCGCAGGCCAAGTCACGGATGCGACGAAGGTCCATTTTTCCCGTTCCCAGGTACGGTAGCGACGATATGTGGAAAAATGCATTGGGCCGAGGCATCCAGAGATTGGGCAGCCCTGACTGAGAGAGCTTTTCGATGCATTCTCTTAACCTCTCCGGAGGGAGCGTGTGGAGTACGACCAGCCGCTCCCCCTTCTTATCATCGGCAATACCGGCTACTGCGAAAGCCTGATCCGTGAGCCCGGCTAACTCGTGAAGCTTCTCTTCCACCGTCAGATGCGGCACCATCTCGCCTCCGATCTTGCTGAAGCGGCTCAGACGATCCGTAATTGACAAGAAGCCGTCCTCGTCGATTGCGGCGATGTCACCGGTGGCGTACCAGTCTTCCCGCAAAACCATGCCGGTCTTATCGGGCATGCCAAGGTAACCCTTCATCACATTCGGCCCCCGCACGAGCAGCAGTCCCGGCTCGTTCACGGGCAGCGGTCTCATTGTCGCGGGATCCACGATGCGCACGCTCACGCCCGGCAGCGGATGCCCGATCTTGCCGCGCTTCGCCCCGACCTGCCGAAAGCCCGGCGCCCGGTAATCATGCGAGTTGACGGTGACGGCCGGAGCGCATTCGGTGCAGCCGTAGGCTTCCAGCGGGCGAATGCCGAACTTGTCCTCGAAGGCCTGTGCCACGCGTTCATGAAGCTTTTCAGCGCCGACCATAGCGTAGTCGAGGCTTCCGAAATCCTCCGGTTGGCAACGGCGGATGTAATTCTGCAGGAAAGTCGGGGTCGCCAGCAGAAAGGTGACGCCATATCTTCCCACCAGCTCGCCGATTGCGAGGGCATCGAGCGGGCTGACATGGTAGACGACCCCGACTCCAAGGGCCAGAGGCAGCGCAAAGGTGCCGGTAAAGCCAAAGGAATGGAAGAACGGCAGCACACCCAGAATTCGATCCTTGCCGCCAAGGGCGAAAACCTGATCGAGTTGCTCGACGTTTGAGAGGATATTGTAGTGTGTCAGCATTACCCCTTTCGGGTCGCCGGTGCTGCCACTAGAGAAGATGACCGTTGCCAGGTCATCGATCATGGGCGATTCCCCGGCTCCGAGCACCCTCTCCAGTAACCGCGTAGGGAGAGTCCATGTCATGAGGAGCGCCAGCAGCTTCTCCCCCAAGCGCGGCGCGGCCGCAAGATCTTCAAGTAGAATGCTCTTTCCGGGAACGTCCAGGTTGACCTTTTCCAAAAACGCCTTTGATGTCACTACCGTTTGCAGTTCGCACTGCTTTGCGCAAGAGGCGATGATCTGGTTCGAGGCGGTGTAGTTGAGGTTAACCGGGACCTTACCCGAAAGAAGCGCTGCGAAGTTCACCAGCGACCCTGCTACGGACGGCGGCAGGAGAATCCCGACCATATTCTGCCCCCGCCAGGTCTCTTTCAGTCGGCGGGCGAGGAAGATGGTGCGCGCGAGGGCGGTTCCGAAGCGCAGCCTTGGCACCCGGGCATCAGCCATGGCAAAGCGTAATGGATGTCGTCTCGCTGCCCATACGAAGGTTCGATGCAGGGTCTTCATCCCTTGCTTCCGATTGCGATAGGCTTGGCTGTGCAACTCCTGGACGGCTTGCCTGACTTCGAAAGCAGGCGTATCGGCCGGCAGTGGACGACCGAAGCTGACGGTTATCGGGTGGGCAAAGCGCCGCGGCAACTTCCACACGAAGCGGCCCCGCTCGAAGCTGAAGATGCTTCCCCACACTCCATCCAGGTTTACCGGAATGATCGGCGCATCGACCTTGTTCATGATCCGCTCCAGGCCTCGGCGGAATGGCAAAAGCTGACCGATGCGCGTGATCTGTCCCTCGGCAAAGATGCAGACGACCCTGCCGGCCAGGATCGATTCACTCGCTTCCCGCAGCGAATGGATAAGGTCACGCGGCCGCAGCTTTGATGAGATGGGAATGGCCTGCATGATCCTGGCAAATGGATAAATGATCGGGTGGTCGTAGATGTCCTTCAAAATGATGAAGCGAATGCGCCGCTCCGTGGATGCGATCAAGAGCAGAGCATCAATAAAGGAAAGGTGATTCGCAACAAACAGCGCTCCCCCTTTTGCCGGAATGTTCTCGCGTCCCTCCACATGGATGCGGTAGGCCGAATGCGTGAGCAGCCAGAGTAGCAGGCGCAGGAGAGCGTCGGGCAGGATGATGAGAATATAGACGGTAGCTGCCACGGTCATCATAGCGCCGCATAAGAAGATGGACGGCGGGCTCAGCTTCAGGACACCGGCCAGCAGATAGTAAACGCCGGAGGCGATGAAGACGCCCACGAAGGAAAGCAGGTTCGCTCCGGCAATGATGCCGCCCTTTTTGTCGGCATCCGGACGATGTTGTATCAGAGCGTTGACCGGAACGATGAAGAACCCGGAGAAGAATCCCAGCATTGCCAGGTTCAGCGCTACCGAAGGGAGGGTGAGAGCCGGACGGTGCAGCAGGATTCCTGACACCGTTATGCCGATCGAACCCAGCGGAATAAGTCCGTATTCGATCTTGTTGTGCGACAGGTAGCCGGCCAGGAGGCAGCCGAATCCAACTCCTAGAAAGAGCGCGGCCTGTAGGAGGCCGTTCTGCTTTTCGGTAATGTGCAGAACGTCCGTGCCGTAAAACACGATGTTGAACTGAAGGAGAGCTGCCAGAAACCAGATGTAGGTGTTTCCGAGAACCGCCAGTATTAGAACCCGGTCCCGCCGCATCAGCCGAATCTGCGCAGTCAGATCGCTCAGAAAATTGAACCGAAACTTCCTCGTCGCCGCGGCCGCCGGTACCCGTTCGATCCCCGTGCTGGAGATGAGGCCGAGAACCGCCAGCCAGACCAGGATCATCCCTGACCGGTACTGGGCTCCGCGGAAATATGCGGCCAGGAGGCCGCCGGACATCGTACCGGCGATGATCGCGAGGAATGTCCCCAGCTCGATGATCCCGTTTCCCCACGACAGGCGCTTCTCGGGCAATATCTCCGGCAGAAGGCCGTACTTCGATGGGCCGAAGAAGGCAGCCTGGCTGCTGAGCAGGAAAACGGCAGCCAGCTGGAGAGGAAGCTGGTGAATTGCGAGACCAGCAAGGGCGATGGTCACGACCAGGACCTCGGCAGCTTTGGTGCCGACGGTCACGCTGCGCTTGCTGTAACGGTCCGCAAGGTAGCCACCCGCCATGGAAAATAAAATGAACGGGAGTGAGAAAAGCGCACCCACTAGGAAGACCAGGAACTCGCGCTCCCGTGTCGTGGCGCCGGCGGTGAAAATAAAGATGAGCAGGAATTTGTAGGCGTTATCGCTGAAGGCACCTTGAAACTGGGTGACCATCAGCGACCAGAAGCTGCGGCTCCACGTCTTCGCGACGGGAATGTGAACGGTTTCCATTGCGGTCGGCTCCCTCCTGCTCACACTGCGGGATCGAGGCAATAAGACGGCCAGATCTGCTTCAAGCAGCCGGCCCTCCATCCACAAGGAATTGCTTGCCTTCGGCCGCAATTGGAAGTTCGGCCTTGTGTGACCCGGCTGGTCACAGGGGTGGTTGCGCCATCATCAAGACGGGGGCAGAGTAATGGTAAATCACTTGCATTAAAGCGCTTTTCTGTGACCGAAAGGATCACATCCGCTCATTGTTAGAGGCTCTTTGCGCCTTTGAGTCCTCGCGATGGCTTTTTTTAAATGCCCCCGCCAAGGCGCGAAGACAACAAGATTCTCCGTACCTATCCGGTTTACTCGTCAGGCTTAAGCAACCTGTGAAACTGCCCCCGGTCAATGCCTGCCATCTGCGCCGCCTTGCTCACGTTCCCATTGGCACGAACTACCAGTGCCTCGGCAAACCGTCGTTCTAGAGAGGACATCTCGGCCCGGCAAATCTGTTTCATCCGCTCAGGGTGCCTGCTTGAACCTGATCCGGCAGGCAACTCGCTGTCACGCACCCCTTTTCGGAGAGAACCAGGCCGCGATCAGCTCCCAAGCCGCGGGCAAGATGTTCCAACAGAACTTGCGCGGACGGGCCTTCCTTTTCCAATGTCTCGAGGATCTCCTGAACGAAACGCGTCGCCCGGATTTCGTCGCGCGACGCTTCCCATGAAGAGATTTCTCCGACCAGTTTTTGGAATTGCTCACGCCTGAAGAACTCCTGGAGCTCGTAAATCCGTTCCCACTCCGTACGAATGTCGGCCGGCACGGATCGCTCCATCCGGATCCACTGATCGAGTGCCGAAAACGATTCCCACTGCCCATCCAGGAATTGCTCGGCTTTAGTCAGCAGGGTTCTGAGGCGGCTCATGATTTCGATCTTAGCACTCTTTAAGCCGAACGGCTCAAAGCACGCGAAGGAACGCAAATAATCCAGTCCAAGAAAAAGGCCCTTCTCGTTATCGGCTGCGCTGTGATCTAATCACCGCATATTTCCCAGAGTGCGCGTCCATGCGAGAAAAAATCGTCGACCGTTACCTCCTTCAAAGGGAGTTGGGTCAGGGCGGGATGGGCGTCGTCTTTGCGGCACGGGACACCAGGCTCGACTGCACCGTCGCGCTCAAGTCTATCTCGCCGGACCTCGCGTGCGACGAGGGCGCCCGGCGTCGGATCATGAAAGAGGCAAAGATAGCAGCCTCTCTTAACCATCCTTACATCTGCAAGATCTTCGACGCGGTCGACGATGGAACGAGGCTCTACATAGTGATGGAATGTTGCGAGGGCCGGACCCTGGAAAATGTCGAATTAAGCCTCCGAGAAGTGATCAAGATCGGAGGTGAAATCGCCGAAGGTCTCGAGGCGGCTCACTCGAAAGGCATTGTGCACCGGGACTTGAAACCCTCCAACATCATGCTGAGCGGCCCAGGCCACATCAAGATAATGGACTTCGGTCTGGCGAAAAGCCTGGAACAACCCGGATCGGTGCAATCCCCTTCACAGCTGCTGACGAGCGCAAACATCACCGCAAGAGAGGAGATAGCCGGCAGCACCCCGTACATGTCTCCAGAACAGCTCCGCGGTGAGGTCGTGGATGCGCGCACAGACATCTTTTCCTTCGGCGTGCTTCTTTTTGAACTGATCACCGGCCACAAGCCCTTTTACGGTGCAAGCTCGGCCGACACTATTGCCTCGATCCTGACGGACCAGCCGGAACCCATGGCCCGCTACCGCCGGGGGATTCCGGAGAGTCTTCAACAGATCGTAAAGAAGATGCTCGCTAAGGACCGCGACAAGCGCTACCAGTCGGCGGACGAGGTACGCTCGGCGCTTCTAGAAGTAGCCCAGGAGAAGGCGCCGGCTCCCGTATCTCAAAGGCTCTTCCACAGCAAAGCCTGGTGGACTGCGCTTGTCCTCGTGGTCGTGGCCGCCGGTGCCTGGTTTTTCTATCGGCGCATCTTTCGCGCAGAAAATGCAGCGCAATTTCCGTCGACAAAACTGGAGCGCGCAGTCTCCTCAGACGAGGCCGAACTGCTCTTCCGGAGGGGGTTGAGTCTCTCATCCCGGCTCTCATACGCGGACAATCAAGGCGCAATTGCGCTCATGGAGCGGTGCATCCGCCTCAGGCCGGATTATGCTGCCGCTTTTTCCGCGCTTGCCTTGGAAGAGCTGAAGGGATTCTGGTGGTATCAAGGGGGTGTGCAACTGGTTGGAGAAGCCCTGGATCGCGCCTCCTCCGCTCTCAACCTGGATCCCAACCTCGTTCAGGCGCAGGTCATCGTGGCGATCTGCAAAACGCTGCGCTCCGATTCGCAGGGATACCTCGACCTGGCGCGCTGTCTCCAGCGAGAGCCGGCCCAACAAGAGGCGCTCGCCTGGCTCGGCGGCTTTTTCGCAAAAACCGGGGATTTTTCGTTGGCCCAACAACTCATTGATCGACTGAAGCGCAGTCGTCCGGAAAGTCCCTATATCAGCCCACTGCAGGCCTTTCTTTTCACCCAAAGGCGCGACTCCGAGGCGGCCAAGAGGCAGATTGCAGAGCTGGCTCTGCAGTTTCCAAACTGGGACGGAGTTGCGTTTGCGAAGATGCAGCGGGCTGTTGGCCTGTCGGTGCCGGATCTGCTTCAAGAGGCCATTGACGAACTCCGCTCGACCAATCCGGGTAAACCCACGATCAGGTTTTGGGAGATGTACTTAAAAGCCGCGCGGGGAATGTCGGTGAGCCCCCAAGATCGGGAAGCGCTGATTCCTTACATCCTCGATGACTATGAGCTTGCCGGCCTCTACGCACAGATCTGTGCGCGACTTTCAGACAAAGGAAATTCCCTGAAGTGGCTTCAGCACTCAGTCGACCGAGGCAACTGCGATCTGGTACAGATGGGCCACAACGACTTCAAGATCCTCGAGGGTGATCCGCAGTTCGTGAGCTTGAAAGCGTCGGTGCGGCAAAAGGTTTCGAGCATCACAGAGCAGATCCGACCTCTTCTCTTTCCTAAACGATAAACATCGGTTCCGACTGCAAAGACGAGATCGTTACTCGGTAACGCTGAGGTTTAGTGTCCCGATGAAGGATGGTGGAAACGGCTCGCCTTTGGGTGAGGAACGGGTAGCGAAGTCACGCAGTCGACGAGATAACTCCACGATTTGGCTAAAAGAAAAGTCCTGTGGCGCCGGGCATCAG
>DASQID010000305.1:0-4192 GCA_035631775.1 Acidobacteriota bacterium | reverse complement strand
AGGCAAGTTCATTCTGATTCTCGAGATCTTCATCGGCACCATCATGGTGGTTTATTTCGGGGTGCTTCAGAGCCTCGCGCCGATAAAGGTTTTCATCATCGTCGTCTTCAGTCTCATCGGCATCGGAGGCAGTTACGGCGTTGCCTGGTTCGGCATTCGCATCAACACCTTCGCCAACTCGCGCACCGCATTTGCGAGCTTGCGCGGAAAGCCGTTTGCTATTTATGCGATTCCTCTGAAAGCCGGCATGAGCATCGGAATGCTGCTCATCAGCGTCGAGCTTTTCATGATGCTCTGCATTCTTCTCTTCATTCCGGGTGATTATGCGGGTCCCTGCTTTATCGGATTTGCCATTGGTGAGTCGCTCGGCGCCGCTGCACTTCGCATCGCGGGTGGTATCTTCACCAAGATTGCCGACATAGGATCCGATCTGATGAAGATCGTCTTCAACATAAAGGAAGACGATGCGCGTAATCCCGGCGTGATTGCGGACTGCACGGGGGACAATGCCGGCGACTCGGTCGGGCCGACTGCCGACGGATTTGAAACCTATGGCGTTACGGGTGTGGCGCTGATCTCGTTTATCCTTCTGGCCGTAACCAAGCAAGTTGTTCAAGTTCAGCTGCTCGCCTGGATTTTCGTCATGCGCATCATGATGATCTTTGCGAGCGGCATCTCCTATATGGTGAACCAGGCAATCGCCAGTGCGCGCTACAGCAAGGCGAGCCGGATGAACTTTGAAGCGCCACTGACGCAGTTGGTCTGGCTCACCTCCTTCGTCTCGGTTGCGCTGACCTACATCGTTTCATTCCTGATGATCAACGATCTGGGTGACGGCACGCTCTGGTGGAAGCTTTCCTCGGTCATCACCTGCGGCACCTTGGCCGGCGCCATAATCCCGGAGCTGGTGAAGGTGTTCACTTCTACGAAGTCCAGACACGTCCAGGAGGTAGTGGCTTCGGCGAGAGAGGGTGGAGCATCGCTTGATGTTCTCTCCGGTTTCATCGCGGGCAACTTCGCTGCCTATTGGCTGGGAATTGCGATAGTGGGCCTCATGGGCGTTGCCTGGATCTTCAGCACACAAGGGCTCGGAACGCTCATGCTCGCCCCTGCGGTCTTCGCGTTCGGACTGGTAGCGTTTGGCTTCCTGGGGATGGGGCCCGTGACCATCGCCGTCGACTCCTATGGTCCGGTAACCGACAACGCCCAATCTGTGTTTGAACTTTCGGTTATCGAACAGATCCCGGGTATCAAGGCTGAATTGAGGAAGGACTATGATATTGATGTGAACTTCGAGACAGCAAAACATCTGCTCGAAGAAAACGACGGCGCCGGAAATACCTTCAAGGCCACCGCGAAGCCGGTGCTCATCGGGACAGCAGTTGTGGGGGCGACCACGATGATTTTTTCGATCATCGTCTTGCTCACAAACGGCCTGAAAGTCAATGTTGAGAAGCTGTCCCTGCTGCATCCCCAGTTCCTGCTCGGCTTGATCACGGGTGGCGCCGTAATCTATTGGTTCACGGGGGCCGCGACCCAGGCAGTCGCGACCGGCGCGTACCGTGCGGTTGAGTTCATCAAGAGAAACATCAAGCTCGAGGGTGTTGAAAAAGCGTCCGTCTCGGACAGCAAGAAGGTTGTGGAGATCTGCACTCAGTATGCGCAGAAGGGGATGTTCAACATATTCCTGGTTGTGTTTTTCTCAGCCCTCGCCTTCGCTTTTGTGGAACCGTACTTCTTTATTGGGTACCTCATTTCGATCGCCCTTTTCGGATTGTTCCAGGCAATGTTTATGGCGAACGCGGGTGCCGCCTGGGACAATGCGAAGAAGATTGTTGAGGTGGATTTGAAGGAGAAGGGAACCGCTCTACACGCGGCCACCGTGATTGGCGACACTGTCGGCGATCCGTTCAAGGATACCTCCTCCGTTTCCATGAATCCTGTCATTAAGTTCACGACCCTGTTTGGCTTGCTGGCGGTTGAACTCGCGGTGAAGATAACCGCGGAAACGGGGCTGGCGACCAGCATCATCCTGGCGGCCGTGTTCTTCCTGGTGGCCACCGTGTTTGTCTACCGTTCCTTTTATGGCATGCGGATTCGCTCAGACGAACCGGCTGCGATCCGTGCCGCGGCGGCTCAGCCGAACGCCTGAAACTGTTTTACGATTGACGATTGACGATTGACGATTGCCGGACCGTAGGGTCTTTGACAATCGTCAATCGTGAATCTGCGATCGCCAAAGCCATGCGATTATCCAAGATTGTCTCAGGCATCCTGCTGGTTCTCATGATCGCGTCGACGATGACCTGCAGGAAGAAGGACCGGCTGGTCATTGCGGTCGTCCCCAAGGGGCAATCTCAGATCTATTGGCAAACCGTCCACGCCGGGGCTGTCGCGGCCGGCCGGGAACTTGGCGTTGAGATACTGTGGAACGGACCGGCATCCGAAATCGACCTCACCCGCGAGATCAATATAGTTGATGATTTCATCAATCAACGCGTGGATGGAATCGTCTTGGCTCCCTCCCACGGCGAATCTCTGGTCCCAATCGTGGAAAGGGCTTCGCAAGAACGTATCCCAGTCACAATCATCGATTCCGGCATCAAGACCGAGAAATATCTTACCTACGTTTCGACGGACAACTATAAGGGCGGGATTCTCGCTGCCAGGCGACTTGGGCAAGTACTACCTGAGGGTGGGATGACCGCCATGATCGGAAACATTCCCGGCAGCGTATCCACTACCGAGCGCGAGAACGGCTTTCGCGCTACCATTGCTGCTGAGTTTCCCCGCCTGCAAATCGTGGAGTTCCAGTATGGCATGGCAGATCGCGCGAAGAGTATGGCCGTCGCGGAGGATATTCTGACCGCCCATCCGGATCTGCTGGGCATCTTCTGCAGCAACGAGGCGGCGACCCTCGGTGCGGTTCAGGCAGCCAAGTCAAAGGGAGTTGCCGGCAAGCTCAAGATTGCAGGCTTTGATACCTCCCCCACCCTTATCGAAGACCTGCAGTCCGGCAACATCGATTCACTCGTGGTTCAGAATCCATTTCGTATGGGCTATCTCGGAGTCAAGACAGTGGTGAGCCAGTTGCGAGGAAAGCCTCCCGAGAAGAGGATTGACACGGGTGCAACCGTTGTGACCGCCGCCAATCTCAAGGAACCATCCATCCAGGAACTGGTCTTTCCTCCTATAGAGAAATATCTGAGATAACAGAGCGCGATGCCGGATCCCCTTCTGGAGATGAAAGGAATCTCGAAATCCTTCGCAGGAAATCCTGTTCTCTCGGATGTCGACCTCGTACTCTGGCCCGCCGAGGTCCACGCTCTCGTCGGTGAAAACGGAGCGGGGAAGTCAACTCTGATGAAGATACTCAACGGTGTCTATCAGAGAGACAGCGGACACATCAGGTTGGAGGGCAAAGAAATATCGCTATCCAGCCCGCACGACGCACGCCGAGCCGGAATCAGCATGATTTTTCAGGAGCACACTCTTGCCACTCATCTTACTGTGGCCGAGAATATTTTTCTTGGAATGGAACCTGTCCGTTCAGCGGGTATCCTCAACAACAGCAAGATGGTAGACCTGGCGAAAGAAGTTCTCGAACGCAACAGTTTCCCTTTGAAGGCGTCGGCCTCCGTGTCGCGGCTGACCCGCGCCGAAAAGCAGTTGGTGGAGATAGCTCGTGCGCTCACGATCGCCACGCGAGTAGTGGTCATGGATGAACCCACGGCTATGCTGTCGCACAAGGAGTGTGAGGCACTCTTTGACATCATCCGAGACCTGCGCGAGCGGGGGCTTGCAATTGTCTATATTTCTCATCGCATGGAGGAACTCCCGCAAATAGCGGATCGCCTGACGATCCTGCGCGATGGCAGAAGGGTATACTCGGGCGCGTTCAATTCTATGGATATGCACGGCATCATCTGTCACATGGTAGGCCGGGAGATTCATGAACTCTATCCATCGCGTGGAGAACCCGGTTCGGAGACGATGCTTGAGGTGCGCAACCTCGGAAACGGAAGGCAGTATCGGAACGTCTCCTTTGAGCTCCACAAGGGGGAAATCCTAGGCCTTGCAGGATTGGTCGGCGCCGGGCGGACTGCTCTTGCACAGGGCATATTCGGTCTCAGGACACCCACCGAAGGGTGCGTGCTGATGCGCGGCAAACCCGCCAGGTTTGCTTCCTCCT
>DASQID010000304.1:0-3606 GCA_035631775.1 Acidobacteriota bacterium | reverse complement strand
CCAACCATTGTCGAATGGGGAGATCTGCGAGACTGGAAAGGATGGCGGCCAGCTCCGCCACTGCTGCGCTGTCACCTTCCACTTCCGAGTAAGTCTGCTCGAAGGTCAGCGTGGCGCTCAAGGCAAACGGGAGTGAACCGGCAAACTTGCCGGCGAGATAGCCCGCGAGAGTCATCACGCCCTTGCTGTGGATGTGACCGGCGAGTTCCGCCTCTCGCTGGATATCGATGACGCCTTTGGTGCCGACATAGGTGCGGGCGGTAATCCTGGTCGGCCGCCCGAAGGCATAGTCGCCGAGTTGGTGGACCGAGAGACCGTTGACCTGGCCCACGACCTCGTTGTCCAGATCCACCATCACGGTGCCTTCCCGGATTTCGTCCTGGATCCAGTGTTCCGCCAGATTGGAGCGGTGGCGCTTGTGTGCGACGGCGGCCTCGACATCGGTGCGGGCGACGAACGAATGGCCGTCCTTCTTGGCCCAATAGCCCGCCTCGCGGATCAAGTCGCTCACGAGGCTGAATCGCAGCGAAAGACGATCATGGCGATCGGCGAACCGGATGCCCTGGCGAATCACTTCCGCCACGGCATCTGCGCCGAAGTGAGGCAGACCTTCTTCACGGCAGAGCCTCGCGATAAAACTCGCGTACTGGCGGTCGAGCCGATCATCCCGGTCGACCTCGACATCGAAGTCCGCCTTGACTTTGAAAATCTTGGGGAAGTCTTCTTCGTACGCCTGCAAGAGGTGAAACAACAGGGGATGTCCGACGAGGATGACCTTGACCTGGACCGGAATCGGCTCCGGTCTGAGTCCCGCCGTCGAGAATCCGTAGAATTCGCCGGGATCTTCAATTTTCAGCTCGCCGGTCTTGATCGCCCGCTTCAGCGCATCCCAGGAAAAGGGTTGTCGGAGGACGTCCATCGCGTTCAGAATCACATAGCCGCCGTTGGCATGAAGCAACGCGCCGGCGCGGATCTCGGTAAAGTCCGTATACATCACGCCCATGTGCGCCCGGCGTTCGATCTTCCCGATCAGATTCGTGTAGGTCGGATGGGATTCGTCGATCACCGGAGCTCCGTCCTTCGGGTCGTGTTCGACGATCACATTCACCTGGTAACGGGTCATGTCCGAGCGACGGAATGGCTCAAATCCTGGAAGGGCTAGCGCCGGTCCTTCATGCGGGAGGAAGTCTTTGTAATGATGGATAATGTCCTGCTGGACCCGCTCAAGGTAGGACAATGCGGCCGTATGATCCGGATACGCGCGGCGGAGGGTTTCATAACGGCCCTGCATCACGTTGGCCACTAGTTGGCGATCGAGGTGGCGTTTACGTTGCTCGGCGTCTTTTTCCAATGCGTGGATGCGGACATGGAATTCGCGAATCTCGCTTTCCAAGGATTGGCGCTGCTCTGTGAGATTCTTCTGTTGCTCCTCGGTCAAAGCCTCCATGGCCTCCTCTGTCATCGGATGCCCGTCCTTCAGCGGGACGAGTCCGAACCCGATCGAGGTTTCCTCGAACCCGAATCCTCGGGTGCAGCTCAGCTTCGTCAAATCGTGGAAAAGCGATTTCTTCTTCGATTCTGTTTCCTCCACAATCTTGGCCTTTGCGTCGAGGTACGGCTTGCTCTCAAACGCGCCGGGGATCTCGTTCCGCAGGCCCTCAATGAAAGCCGTCATTTCACGCTTGAACGTACAGCCTTGCCCGGCTGGAAATGAGAGGCACTGAGGTCGGGAGGGATCCTGGAAATTGTTGACGTAGCACCAGTCGGCCGGAGCCGTACCGGCTTGGGCCATTCGTTTGACCATCTGGCGGACTAAGGTGCCCTTGCCGGTTCCAAGCGGGCCCGACACGTAAATATTGAAGCCCGCGCTTTTCATCTGCAGCCCGAACTCGAGGGCCTCGACCGCACGCCCTTGCCCGATGGTCTCGCCCAGCGACTCCAGTTCACTGGTGTCTTCGAATCCCAGCCGTCCCGGATCGACGGTCGGTGAGAGCATCGACACGGGAAGCTTGAATTTGTCAGTGGTCATCGTCAGTCCTGTGGCCGAATGTCGGGAAGAGGGTTGACCGTGGTGGCTTGTAATCCTTGTTCTCCTTCTTCGATATTGAGGACGACTTCCATGCCGTCTTCTAACTGGTCGAATGTCAATCCGTGCAGGGCATTCTTGTGGAAATAGACCTCACCGCCCCCTTCTTTCAGGATGAACCCATAGCGTTCTTTCGGGAACAGTTTGCACACCACGCCGCGAAAGGGCGGAACAGGGGAGGTCCGCACGTCCTTTTGCCCCCGCTTCTCGCGAAACTTGCGCAGCTCGATTGCGACGGCATCAAACGCTGCTCGGATGGCCTCTTCAAACGTCTTGTCTTCTTTACGTGCCGTCAAGGTGCGGCGTCTCGGCAGAGAGACGACGACGAGCGCCTCGGCCACATGCGCTTGTTTCTTGTGGTGGGAATTCTTGGTCAAGGTGACGCGTCCATGGAGGATATCCTCATACGCTCCTGCGAGTGTCGCCATACGGGTTTCAATTTCCTTTTTCCATCTCGGGGTCATGCCGACATTGCGGCTTTCGATCTGTAACTCCATCTCGCCTCCTTTCGCGCAAACCGCGCTCTGCCAGGTGAGATCAGCAAACGATGTGCCGACCGTAAAAGGCGGCAGGAGGTGCGAGGCCAGAGGCTAGGGATTGATATTTCTTGATTCTCGCCGCCCCCGGACACAGCTCACTACGTCGTTGTGGCGCATTTTGCCTCAATGCCTCTTTGGCGAGTGAAGCTCAATGCGCCAGTTGACAGATAAGCTAAAGGCAAGGGGGAGGGGCGAAGTTCTTGCTCGATCTCTTGTCGCTGGCCTTTCTTTCATACCTACACCTGTGGAACATGACTTGCCTAGCATCAGTAACGATGCCTCCGTTGAAGAAACAGTCCCTGGAGCACTACCTGCGCGGCCGGTTCGGTACCCGCACCAAAGTGGTCTCGTTCGGTCCGATCGGCAAAGAAAGTCCCAAGGGACTCTATAAACAATACGGCTACGGGGCACCGGTCAAAGTCACCTTTCGCGTGGGCCGCACCCTCAGATCTGCTGTGCTTGAAACGATGAGTCCCGGTCCGTTTGGCCATGAACACATGGCCGACCGGGCGCAGGCGATGTTGTGGGACTATGACTCGTATGGACGGCTCCCCCGACACGTCAAAGCCCTCGATGTCGGCGCTTTTACGGCGCGGGGGACACTTTTCTCTATCGCCGAGGCCCAAGAGTTGTTCGTGCTGACCCAATGGGAAGAGGGCACCAGCTATCACGCGGATCTGGAACGGTTGGCGAAGGACGGGACGCTGCAAGATCTGGATCGGCGGAGAACGGAGGCGTTGGCGCGTTATCTGGCTGTAATTCACCGGCGAAAACGGCGGGATCCTGACCTCTACAGGCGGCGCTTGAGAGAGCTGATTGGTCATGGCGAGTGCATCATGGGGCTCACCGACAGTTATCCGGAGCACTTCGAATTCATCACGGAAGATCTGTTACGCACGGTGGAAGAAGCGTGCAATCGCTGGCGTTGGCGACTGCGCGAGCGGACCGACAGATTGTCGCAGGTCCACGGAGATTTTCATC